>DUSG01000065.1 GCA_012842725.1 Clostridiales bacterium | reverse complement strand
TTTAAAATTTGCTTATAAAACTAATTATTCAGACATGTTCATCAGATTAAAGTTAGAATAACATGTGCAATAAAAAAGGCACATTACTCCGTATTTGAAATTATAGCCCATAATATTTATTTTAATACATAAAATAGAATAATATGGACAAAGTAAAAATAAGCTATTTGGTTGTTAATAATTGGATAAAATATTCTTGCCAGTTTAGAGATTGGTTCTTTCTAAAAGCACAAATTTAATTATATTCTCCCTAATGCTCCTGTGTATGGTGGTCTCGTCATCTACAAAGCCGGTATCTGTTGCCCGCAGGTACCGGTATGGCAACCGCTTTTGATTGTTCTATTTTTTTATTTCTTGTATTATACAATATTTTTCTTTTCTAAATATATATTAAATTTAATAATATTTACAAAATCGCGCCTTTATAGGTTTTTCAGGAAATTAAAATATTCTTCAGGATTGTTAAATCCTAGTTTTCTTACATATTGGCGGAATGTTCCGGTTGGTATATTTCTTCCATCATTATTATGATGTACAACAATCCAAACATATTTCCCGTTTGCAAAACCTTTCCATATATGTCCCTTTTTTACTGGCTTTTTTTCTAGCCCGAGAGCTTTGCAAACTCTATCAAGATCAGAATAACTTGAAATCAAGGTATTTCATCATTCCTTTCGTTTTTTTTCTTTATGTTAAGTTCAATACCTTGATTAATTCTTCTCTGTTTTTGCAATATTTAATTTTCATGAAGTAGGGATAATATTTTCTCTGCGATTCTATTCTCATATATAGTTCTATATCCTCAAAATAATCTTCTGTTAAAGCTAAAACATTATCTATTGCCACTTCTATAGCTTCTTCCTTTGTTCCGCCACTTCCTGCTGCATTAATTTCATCTATTATTACTTCGTATTGTTTTGTTGCTTCATCAAATTGAACAACAGTATTGAACTTATATGGCTCTAATAACTCAGTTAACAAACTTGTTGATATTAATGTGGCTGTCTCTCCCCCTTTCTTTGCATTCCCAACCAGGGCATCCCGGTAATTTCTAACAACCTTCTCAAAAACACTTGAAATGTTATCTCTCAACTCCCTCAAACCAATAACTTTTTCATCTAACAACATCATTTTTTTACAAACCTCCATATTTGTTTTACACACTCTCACACACTTTTTTTTCGTTTTTACTCTTCTTTACCTTCTTTTCCGTTTTTGATATCCATTTTTTATACCTTTATTATATAACATCATTCCCATAATGTAAATAATATACATTATGTACATAATGTAAATATTCATCTATATTATTTTAAAATAACATAAAGTTTTATACATAAAAAAGCAGCTTTTGATAGCTGGCATGTATTATTTACTCATTTCTTGATTATTGTTTATTTTTTTATTTTGTACTTTAATAATACAATAGAGAGACTGCCACATATGTAGATGCCTCAAAATATGGGTAATTATTAATTACCACCCTGCACTGACATTGCAGGGTGGTTTTCTTTTTTGGTCTATTCATAATGATTCCACATGCTTATTATCTTAACTATTTTCTGTTCCTTATAAACCATATATACCAATCTATGTTGTATATTTATCCTTCTTGAATATGCACCGGCTAAATCACCAACAAGTTTTTCATATGGAGGATACTTACTGAACGGATTTTCTTTAAGAACTTTTATAAGTTCATCTATTTTTTCTTTATAACCGGCTCCATAAGCTATTTCTCTATCTTTTAAAGCATCTTTTGTATAAACAATTTTCCATTTCATTTTTAGTCTTCCTCAACACATTCCTCTAGTGGGGTATTGATACCTTTTATTATTTTCTCCCGCATACCTGGTATGCTGCATAAGTACATGGTTTCTTGTATAGAATTATAATCATCTTCAGAAATAATTAAAACATTTCCACTTTTACCTGTTACTGTTACAGGTCTGTTTGTTTTTACAACATCTTCTATTATCTTAAAAAAGTTTTTTCTTGCATTTGTAGAATTAATAATTGTCATTTATATCCCTCCTTATGTACGTTTTTATGTACGTCTTAATATAATTATAATGTACTTTATTATGTACATCAAGATGTTTTTTTATTAATTTTTATATTATTTTTGTCATGTTTGAAAAAGATTTATTAATAATGTTAAAATCTATTTATAGGAGTAATATAAATGATTTCTAATATTCCAGCTAAAGTAATAACATACCCTTCAAAAGATAATATAATGAAGCCTTAATATGCTTAAAAAGCAGCCTTTTAAACGGCTGCTTTTGATTTTTGGTTGTACATTGTATCTTAGAAAGCTACAGTAACTAAAGAATAAGCATATGCGCAAGTGAAGGTAGTGAACTGCACATATGCTTATTCTGGTTTACTGTAGCTTTCTAAGAATATATTAAAAGACCCAAAATAAAAACAGTGTCCTTCAGTGTTTTCAGTGGTTCCATTAAAAGACCCTATAGGAATACCCTAAATCTGAGTTCTGAGCTCTTAGCTCTTAGTTCTATTGAAAAAGGAATCCCCCAGGCCACGCACCTAATTCTCCACATATCCAAGATTCTCCGACAACCTTTTTGCAACATCCGTTACATTCCTGATTATAGTGGAGAAATCCTTTTCCTTTAATCTATAAGTGGGTCCGGATACGCTTATGGAAGCTATGGCTTCGCCGTAACAGTCGAAAACGGGTGCGGCAATGCATGTCACCCCTTCTTCCCTTTCTTCATTATCAATTGCATAGCCTTTTTCCTTTACGGTTTCAAGCTCTTTCATCAGCTGTTCAGCATCGGAAATAGTGTTGGCTGTATATTTTATGAAATTAGTATTGCTTATCACCATATCCTGAATTTTTTTCGGCTGAAAAGCTAATATGGCTTTTCCTCCTCCGGTACAGTAGAAAGGCACTTTGGCTCCTAACTGGGTAAATAGTTTAAGAAGTTTTGTGCTTTCTGATTGGGCTATATAGATAACCTCGGTTCCATCCAAAACAATTAGATTGGTGGTTTC
>DUSG01000011.1 GCA_012842725.1 Clostridiales bacterium | reverse complement strand
TCTTTTTTTAATGTATTTATAAGTCTTTTTTATCATATTTTTATTATTCTTTCTTTCAACAATTCTTTTATGGCTAAAAGAATTCCAATTTTAACATGGTCATAAGTTATACCGCCTTGTAAATATGCTATATAGGGTGGTCTTATTGGTGCATCGGCACTTAATTCTATGGAAGCACCTTGAACAAATGCACCTGCAGCCATAATAACTCTATCATTATATCCAGGCATATCCCATGGTTCTGGTGATACAAAAGAATCAACCGGTGAACCTGATTGAATGCCTTTACAAAATGTAATTAATGCATGGCTATCATTAAATTTTATAGCTTGTATAATATCACTTCTTAATGAATCAAAACTAGGATTGACATCAAAACCTAAACACGAAAAAATCTTAGAACAGAATACAGCCCCTTTGATGGCTTCAGATACTATATGAGGTGCTAGAAACAAACCTTGAAATATTAAGCGATTTGTTCCCAAGGTAGCACCTGTATCCTTACCTATACCTGGTGCTATTAATCTATCTGCTGCCATTTCGACATATTTCTTTTTACCTACTACATAGCCTCCGGTTGGAGCAATGCTGCCTCCTGGATTTTTAATTAAAGAGCCAGCAGCAATATCAGCTCCTACATCCGTTGGCTCATAAAAATCTACAAATTCTCCATAACAATTATCAACCATACAACATATATCATTATTAATATTTTTGACAAACTCAATTGCTTCTTTAATTTTTTTCAAACTTAAAGAATTACGCCATTCATAACCCTTAGATCTTTGTATTAATACCATCCTTGTTTTCTCATTGATACTATTCCTTATTTCTTCAAAATCGAAACTACCATCCTCTAATAAATCAACTTGTCTGTATGTAATATTGTAATCTCTCAATGAACCTTGAGTATTATCATTAATACCTATTATGTTTTCTAAGGTATCATAAGGTTTTCCCGTTATTGCAAGAATTTCATCTCCAGGTCTTAATACCCCATATAAACATAAAGATAAAGCATGGGTACCTGATACTATATTAGGTCTAACCAAAGCATCTTCACAATTGAATACATCTGCATATACTTTGTCTAGCGTTTCTCTCCCAATGTCTCCATATCCATATCCTGTTGAAAAATTAAAATGTATATCGCTCAGTTTATTTTTTTGCATACTACGTAAGACCTTATATTGATTATACTCTCTTATCTCGTCAATAAAAGTAAATTGCTCTTTTATTTCTTCTTCACATTTTTCGGCTAATTTAATTATTTTTTCATCAATATCGAATAAATCTATTAAATAATTTCTCGTAATATAGTGCATTTTTCCACCCTAATCTTGTTTGTTTTCATTGTCAGAGTTTTTATCTGAAAATATAAATGAAACTTGTTTTTGGGGTATCAGCGTAGAAACTGCATGCTTATATACCATTTGCTGTTTTCCATCACTATCCAAAATAATCGTATAGTTATCAAAACCTCTCACTAAACCTTTTAATTGAAAGCCATTGACAAGATAAATTATTATTGGTATATGTTCTTTCCTTACTTGATTCAAAAAAACGTCCTGTAAGTTTATAGATGCTTTATTCATTTTAACCCCTCCGAAAAAAATTTTTATAGCCTATAAAGAAATTTTTTCCTTTGCCATATATATTATTATAATAATGACTCATATTTATTCTATATTAAACTAATTTTTCCTGCTGCATATCTAATAATATTTTCTACTAAGATTTCCATTGAATAATAATTATCAACATGTAACCAGAATATTCTGTTATCATTTCTAAACCAGGTTAACTGCCTTTTAGCATAGTTTCTTGTATTTTTCTTAAGTGTTTTTATAGCTTCATCAAGACTATATTTATTATGCAGATAATCAATTATTTCTTTATAACCTAATGCTTGTAGAGCCGTATGGCCTTTATTATAACCCATTTCTAAAAGTTTTTCTACTTCTCTGACTAAACCAGCTTCAATCATCTTATCTACTCTATCTTCGATTCTTTTATATAACTTTTCTCTGTTCATATTTAGACCAATATAACAAAAATCATACTTGCATGGTTGTTGTTTAGAGAGGGCTTGGAAATACGTTATCGGTTTCCCTGTATTTTTATATACTTCCAATGCCCTTATCACCCTTTTTAAATCATTCGGATGAAGTTTGTTATATGATACATCATCAATACCTTTAAGCATTTCATGAACATATTTATTTCCTTTTTCATTAGCTATTCTTTTTAATTCATTGCGATATTCATTGTCGATAATGGAATCTGTAAATTCAAAATTATTTAAAAGGGAATTTATATATAATCCGGTACCACCCACAATTATAGGCAATTTTCCTCTTGCGGTTATATCATTTATATATCTTTCAGCTTTTTCTTTAAACAATGCGGCACTAAAAGTTTCATTAGGATATAATAAGTCTAACATATAATGCTTGATACCTTTCATTTCTTCTTTGGTAATTTTAGCAGTGCCTATATCCATATATTTATATACTTGAGCTGAATCCGCTGAAATTATCTCACCATATAGCTTTTCAGCTACACGTACTGAAATATTTGTTTTACCTACAGCAGTTGGTCCAGCAATAATTAGTAGCTTTTGCTTCAAAGATTATCACCTTACACAATTCTTTTAAACTTTTTTTCTAATTCATTTTTTGTAAATGATATCATCGTAGGCCTTCCATGTGGACAAGTATATGGTTGTTTTGTTTTAAGCAATCTAATAATAAGTTCTTCTGCTTCTTTTTCTGACAACTTTTTATTTGCTTTTATAGCACTTTTACAGGCTAATTCCATTATAGCCTTTTCATAAATTGAATTGTAATCATTTTTATAGTT
>DUSG01000064.1 GCA_012842725.1 Clostridiales bacterium | reverse complement strand
TACAAAAGCCGGTAAAATATTCTACGAGTATGCTGTAAATCTTGTAAATACAAGGGATGAAGCCATATTCTCCCTGAATAATTTCACTAACTGTTTATCAGGGAAAATACATATAGCTGCGTCCACTATACCCAGTCAGTTTATTATGCCCCAACTAATCCTTGAATTTCAAAAAAAATATAAGAATATACTATTTAATTTGGTTCAGATGGATACAAACCAAGTGCTTGAAGAGATACTTGAAAACAGTTTTGAGATAGGAATTGTTGGTTCAAAAATCAATAATGATAAGCTGAGATTTGAAAGTTTACTAGAAGATAAGATGGTTTTAATCACACCCAACAATGAAAAATTTAATAAATTTCAAAATGACTCTATATCATTAGAAGATCTAAAAAACGAGAAATTTATTTTCAGAGAAAGTGGATCAGGTACAAGAAAGGAATTTGAGAAAAAGTTGATAAAAGCAGGAAAAGATCCAAAATCAATAAACATAATAGCACAAATCAATAGTGCAGAAGCCATTAAACAGGCAGTAAGCTTAGGTGTCGGTATTTCCATTGCATCTTATATTAGCGTTAAAGATTATATAAAATTTGGACTGATAAAAGCTTTTGAAATAAAAGAATTGGATTTAAAAAGAAAATTTTATCTGGTTTATCATAAAAACAGACCTATGTCTCCATTAGTCAATGTCTTTAAAGAGTTTGCCATGAATTATTACAATAAAAATTCATCTTCTTCTGTATAGACTTTAATACCGTTTTCTATCAATAACTGAGCAAAAACCCCATTGCCAATCACAAGTCTATTAGAGAAAGTACCATCATAAATAAAGCCATATCCGCAAGAAGGACTTTTTGATTTCAATATTGCATATTTGCAATTATTTAAAAGGGCTATCTTCAATGCCTCTTCGGCTCCCTTTTTAAAATTAAAGGTTACATCTTGTCCTTGAGAATTTAAAATAATACTAGAGCTTTGTATAATTTCGGCAGGGTACCTGGGGGTACTAAGACCCCCAAGTTGTTCTGGACATACAGGTATTAAAGTATGTTCTTTTGCTAATGATTCTACTTTCTCAGTATAATTATTGCCACCATCATACTTGCTATTTATACCTAAAAGACATGCGCTCACAATAATGTTCATTTTATTTCAACGATAGTGGCTCCTAAGCCACCTTCGTTATAACCTCCCGTCCTGAAAGATTTTACATGAGCATGTTTTTTTAAAAACTCTCTAATTCCTGTTCTTAAAACGCCCGTACCTTTTCCATGTATTATAGTAACTTTAGAAATACCTGCAAGATATGCATCATCTAAATATTTATCTATCTCCAAAAGAGTCTCATCCAATGTTTTTCCCCTCAGGTCTATCTGAAGTGGTACTTGTGTTATTTTTTCTTTACTGATTTTAGTATATCTTTCAGTTAGAACCTGTGCTTTTTCATCTTCTATCAATTGCAAATCTTTAATATTAACATTTATTTTCATTATACCAACTTGAACAGTCAAATTGCCATTTTCATCCGGCAAAGTCAATACATTTCCTTTTTGATCCAATGTAAGTATTTTTACAGTATCGCCCAATTTCAATTTTTCCGGAGGTCTTAGATTTACTTTTTTTGCTATACCAATATTTAAATTGTCCTCTATTTCTTCTTCGATTCCCCTTAAATTCTTTCTTGCATTTTCTAAAACTTTTGCTTTTTCTTCAATCTCTTTATCCATTGCATCTTTAAGCTGCTTTATTATATTATCTATATCAGCTTTTTGTTTTTCCAAAATTTCTTTAGCTTTTCTATGGGCATCTTCAATAATCCTATTTTTCTGAGCTTCTATTTTTTCAAGTCTTCTATCAGCTTCCTCTTTAGCTTTTTCAATCTCAATTCTTATTCTCTGTGCTAAATATCTTTCTTCATCAGCTTTTTTCCTGCTTTCTTCTAAAGAAGAAATAACATCTTCAAACTTTATTTTATCTTTGGTAATAAATTCTCTTGCTTTTTCAATAATAGAATCATTTAACCCTAATTTTTTAGATATTTCGAATGCGTTAGATTTTCCAGGTAATCCTATAGACAATTTATAAGTAGGTTGTAGAGTCTCGACGTCAAATTCTACACTGGCATTGCATACACCCGGCGTATTCAGTGCATACATCTTTAATTCGCTGTAATGAGTTGTGGCAACAACTCTTACATTTTTTTCATGCAGCACATCCAGAATAGCCATTGCTAATGCAGCACCCTCAGTAGGATCCGTTCCAGCACCCAGTTCATCCAGTAAAACCAATGAATTACAGGATAGATTATTCAGTATAGCAATAATATTTTTCATATGAGCGGAAAAAGTGCTGAGACTCTGTTCTATGCTTTGTTCATCTCCGATGTCTGCATAAATCTGATCAAATACAGCAACTTCACTATAATCCTCTGCAGGAATGTGTAAACCAGACTGAACCATAAGGTTCAAAAGACCTACTGTTTTTAATGTAACTGTCTTGCCTCCGGTATTTGGTCCAGTAATGACCAAAATATTAAAATCTTCTCCGACTCTTATATCTATTGGAACAACTGTTTCTCTATTCAATAATGGATGTCTTGCTTTCTTAATATTAATCCTTCCATCAGTATTCAATATAGGTTCGGAACATCGATAAGCTAGTGAAAACCTTGCTTTGGCAAATATAAAATCCAGAGTAGCAAGTATCTCCAAATTTGTTTTGATTCCTTCATGATTCTCCGTTATTAAACCGGAAAGCTTCTGTAATATCTTCTCAATTTCCTGCTTTTCTTTTAGTCTTAATTGTTTTAAATCGTTATTTAGTTCAACAACAGCTGAAGGTTCAATAAATAGAGTTGCTCCGCTTGTTGATTGATCATGAACTATGCCAGGAACGAAAGATCTAAATTCTTGTTTAACCGGTATTACATACCTGTCTCCTCTCATTGTCACTATCTGTTCCTGCAGATATTTTTGATAGGTAGGAGACGTTACCATGCTATTTAATTTATCTCTTATCTGATTATGTTTATCTTTTATTCTGCGTCTTATAGAATTCAACTCAGGGCTGGCATTATCGGATATCTCTTCGTCATTTAAAATAGCTTTGTTGATTTCATTTTCTATATTTTTATACTCAACAAGCATATCGGTTAAATCATCTATAATGGGATAGTATGTTTCCCCACGGTCCTCTCTCATGTAACTTTTTATCTTTCTCACAGCAGCTAAAGTATAGGAAATCAGCAGTAGCTCATTGGGGCTTAATATGGAACCTATTTCAGCTTTTTTTAATGCACCTCTTATATCATGTATACCTTCTAAAGGAAAAGATCCTTTCTTAAGTATTATATCTACAGCCTCGCTCGTCTCTTGAAGCCATTCTTTGATTTCATATATGTTATTACTAGGCCTTAATGCCATTACTATTTCACGTCCTAGGTTCGACACCGTTTCTTCCGCTACAAGTTTTATTATTTTGTCATATTCTAAAACCTTTAGAGTTTTCTCATTCATGTTATCATCCCTTCAGTTGCTATAGCTTTCTTTATATGATGGTAACCAAAAACAAAATTCTGTTCCCTCACCTACTACGCTATTTACAGTTATATCACAGCCATGAGCATTGATAATACTTTTTACAATTGAAAGACCTAGCCCTATGCCTTCTGTATCTTTGTTTTTTGATTTACCTGTAGTATAAAACCTATCCCAGATAAAGGGCAAATCCTCCTCCGAAATCCCTTCTCCATTATCTCTTACACATACATATATCCTATCGTTCAATCTATATGAGCTGACCAATATATTGCCGTGATAACAGGAATGTTCCACTGCGTTTGCTAGTAAGTTTATTAATACTTGTTTAATCCTGTTTTCATCAGCTAAACATAATAATAAATCATCATCAATTTTGTTATACTTTATTGATATATTTTTCTTTACAGCCAGCGGCAATATTTTATCTATAGTTCTTTTTATAACAGCATCTAAACTAAAGGAAGACAATTTTAATTGTATAGAACCGGCTTCAATCTGAGAAAGTTGCAATATCTCTTCTACCATCTTTTCTAATCTCTCAGATTCCTCCAAAATTATATTTAAATATTTTTCCTTTTTTTGCTCTGTGTCTGCTAATCCATCTACAAGTATTTCCGCATAACCTTTTAGATAACTAAGAGGAGTTCTAAGTTCATGGGATACATTTGATATAAACTCTCTCCTAATCTGTTCAACTCTGGACAATTGTTTTGCTAGATTGTTAACTGTTTCTCCCAAAGCAGTTATTTCACTGCTGCTTTTTAAATGAATCCTTGTATTATAGTTTCCTTTTGCAATTTCCTTTGCTGCATTATTAATCCTTATCAGAGGTTCAGTAAAATTACGCGATAAAAAAAATGCTATGATAGAAGCCACTATAATAGCTCCAAGAAATATATACAAAAATTGAATTTTTATTGCACGAATAGTAATTTCCAAAGGTTCTAACGGTGTAATTATATACACCGCCCCCATTGCCTGCTGAAATTCGTCGTCATCAACTTGCTGGTCATATAACTGTTTTTGCTTTTCATCCAATAGCGGAATATTTTTTCTATAAATAGGTACTCCAACAATCAGGGAATCAAGCCCTTTTAACATTTTATTCTCATCATGAATGAATTCTCCCTTCATTATCCTGTCCAAATATTTAAGTCCAAAAAACCAGTTCTGCTTATACTCTGTAGTCCCTGTAATATATATTATCCTTCCGCTATCATCTGTTACGATTATTACATCATTTACATTTTTTATCGCATCAATGAAGGGAATATTAAAAATATATTCATTTCTCTCCAAAGCCCTTGCAATATCCTGAGCATCTTCCCTCAGGCTTTTAGTTTTCTCTTCAAAATAAAATGAAGAAAGAAAACGGGTTTGAAATACCAAGCTCATTAAGAGTACCAAAAGAATTGTTAAATTTATTGCTCCCCAAAGTTTAACTATGATACTATTGTACCTCATTGCTTTACCTCAAATTTATATCCTACTCCCCATATCGTGATGATATAATTACTTTTATCTCCCAGCTTTTCCCTTATCCTCTTGATATGGGTGTCAACTGTTCTTGGATCCCCATACTGGTCATATCCCCATACTTTTAAAAGCAATTGTTCTCTGGTAAAAACTATATTTGGATTTCTACATAAGAAAAGCAACAACTCGTACTCTTTATTGGTGAATGATATCACTTTTTCATTAATTATTACTTCTCTCGACATAGTATTAATCTTAATACCACCTGCATCAATAACATTATCTTTTTCACCATTTTTACTTTCTGCTCTTCTCAGCAAAGCTTTTACTCTAGCCACCAATTCCCTTGGGCTGAATGGTTTTACAATATAATCATCAGCTCCTAGTTCAAATCCAAATAACTTGTCAAATTCTTCCCCTCTGGCAGTTAACATTATAATCGGTACATCTGAAAACTTTCTTATCTCTCTGCATACCGTCCATCCATCTATCTCAGGAAGCATAATATCCAATATTATAATATCAAAGTCATCATTTTTTAAAAAATTTAAAGCTTGTTTTCCATCAATAGCTTCGTAGATTTTAAAATTCTCTTTTTTGAAAGCTATTTTTATTAACTCCCTCATCTTGGGCTCATCTTCTACCAGCAGCATTTTCATAATTTTATCCATACTCTATAGCCCCCTTTAATCAACTCCTCTAAAGTAATGTCCTTTTGTGTGCCCGGTTTTCTTAATTTTTTCTATTATTTCATGGTGGCTACAGCGGTCAAGATTTTTATGATTCCTATATAAGCTGATTATCTCTTTAACATCCTTGCTATTTTCTCTATAAAAATCCAATCTCATTCTTCTCACACCAATAGAAGCGATTTTTCCCATATCCTCCGCAACAAATAATACATGGCTGTTTAATAATTGTACTTTATGTTGTCTGCATATGATTGGAAATATGAAACCTTTATCGTCTTTCAACCCGTAAACCCTTTGGTAACTGCAATCCTTACATTCCGATATTAATGATACAGGACAATACTCTAGAGTCATTAATGGTAGCTGTCCATACACTACAAGTTCCATTGATGGTCCATAATTATGTGCGATTGACTTCAGTTGTTTTATATTGAGCTCTATCGAAGGGCATATAATATTAGCGCCTAGTTTTAAGTATAAATCCAAGCTACGCTTGTTAAAAACATTTAAACTAAAATTTCCTACTACTGTCATTCCCGGCTTAATATCAGTAAATTTTAACTGACTTATATTAGATATAACAATGCCATCTAAATCATTTTCTTCTATTATTTTTTTATACTTATCTTTTTCTCCATCCTTTATTATGCTTGGAAGAAAAAAGTAAATTACTTTGTTATTTCTATGACATAATTCTATAGCTTCCTTTATTCTATTTGTACTTCCATAATATATATAATCTGCACCACCTTCTATGGCAGCTTCTACATTGTTGTAATCCCACACGGAAGCGCTATAATAAAATTCATTGCTTTCATCAAGTTTTTCGGGTTTGAAACCAGATATGAAATCTTCTTTACTGAAGCTGCAATATCTTCTTCCGTTTCTGCATGACAGCACTTTATCCATTTTCTTTAAAGCTTCTCTTCTGATTTCATTAAGAACACTTACAGGAATAAATATATTATCATCCATATTGACATCAATTTTTTCAAATATATATGGGGTATCTCCTGTCTTTACTAATTGGTTAATAATCCTATCTTTTGTTATCGCTACTTTTTCAGCTTCTTTTATTATATAAGGATTTTCTGCCTCTACTCTATGACCTTCAACATCCCATACCTCAATTCTTAATTTATTGCCTGTGTGGGCAAATAATCTGGCATTTAAACTTACTTTTCTTTTGTTTACATAAAAATACTGCTCATATGCTTTTTTGCTTAACTCTGAATCAGAAGTCTTGTAAACAATTGAACCAGGAATTAGTTTTCTATTGATGTTTATAATCACCATATTATCAGACTGTTTTTGTATATTTGAAATTGTTGCCCCTATGCTGGTACCATTCTCGCTTATAATTTCAATACCGTCCCCTTTATTAAGAATATCATTTTCAACTAAAATAGCAGCTTTATTCCCTTTTTGCCATAATAGCTTACCTAAATAAATACCTCTATTATTCGGTTTACTAATATTAACTATCTTATGCTTGCTTTCATTGAACAGGAAACCATGTGTAAATTCTCTGTTAAAGGCAATTTCCAATTCTCTCTCTACATCATTATCAATTGCCACACTGCCTTTTACTTCTGCCTGATCAAGAACATCTCTATAATGCTTGACAACGATTCCTACGTATTCAGGCTTTTTCATCCTTCCTTCTATTTTTAATGACTTAACACCGCACTTAATGATCTTGTCAATATATTTAATGGTATTCAAATCTTTAAGACTTAATAAATAACCCTTTTTTTCTACGTTCAAATTACTTCCATTTTCTAATTTAACTAATTTATACTCTTTTCTGCATGGCTGAGCGCATCTTCCCCTATTGCCACTTCTTCCACCTATAAAACTACTCATCAAGCACTGTCCTGAATAACTTACACATAAAGCGCCATGAACGAATATTTCTGTTTCAGCGTTTGTGCTTTCAATCAAGTTTTTTATTTCTCCAATGTTCATCTCCCTGGCAAGTACAAACCTGTCAGCTCCTAATTTACCCAGTATTTCAACACCATCTTTATTATGTATTGTCATCTGGGTACTGCA
This sequence comes from Clostridiales bacterium, assembly GCA_012842725.1. GTDB lineage: Bacteria > Bacillota > Clostridia > Lutisporales > Lutisporaceae > Lutispora. The sequence continues at coordinate 2,129 of DUSG01000064.1, read as the reverse complement.
ATGTACAGGCATATCCGGAAAATACTTTTTTATCCAATAAAGTAATCCTATATCTTGAACAATTATACCATCAACATCATTATTGTACAAAAACTGAACATATTCCAATGCATCCACTAACTCTTCATCAGTCAACAATGTATTAACTGTCAAATATATTTTAACGTTTCGTATGTGTGCATATTCAACCGCTTTAATAATCTCTTCTTCAGTGAAATTTTCTGCTAATGCTCTTGCGCTGTATTTTCTGCCACCAATATATACTGCGTCTGAACCACTTTCTACTGCTGCAATTAAAGATTCAAAATTCCCGGCTGGAGCGAGCAGTTCTACTTTCATACTATAAACACACCCTAATATATTAAGATTTTAATGTTCATTTTTATTTATTTTTGTTGTTTTTATTGTGCCTCATAGCTTTCAATTCATCCAACTCTTTCTTTGTCTTTAACAGCTCTATTTGACTTTCAAAAAGTTTGTTCTGCATTTCCTTTAAAGTAGAATTTGATACATCCAACTGTATTTTTAAATCTTTATTCTCCTTTGCAAGGCTTTCTTTTTCTTTACTGATAACTCCAAGCTCTATTTGTGTTTTAGTTAGAGCTTCCTGAGTAATATTAAATTTTTCCTTGATTGTTTCAAACTCTTTTTTCAGTCTATCAAGTTCCTCCAATGGAGCAGCAGCTTCATCCTTAAGTTTCTTATTCTCCTCTGACAATAAACTGATTTCTTCTTGAGCCTTATATAAAAAATCAGCCAAATTCAATGCGGTAAGAACAGCGATCATGGTAGTATTATACCTGCCGTTCTTATTCGCTATTTCTCTCATTGTTTCATCCACTTTTTGAGCAATATATGTTATATATTCCTCGGAACTTTCTCCCACAATTGTATATTCAGTATCATAAATATTCACAACAACCTTATTTTTAGTGTTCATATAACACAACTCCTGTTCTATACCAGTCATTAGGGTTCGTTTATATATTCTTTAAAAAAACTATATTTCCTTCAACAGATACAAATTAATATGCTTAATGTATTAAATACTCTAAGCTTTCCAAACCGATTATGTTCCATAATTATGATTAAGTGGCATGAACATCTAAAATTCATGCCACTTATAGCTATTCTTATTTCCTCAGTATTGCTCCTACTTGATTAGCCAAGGAATTGATTATTTTGTCATGAACCTTTGCTATATCATCATCTGTAAGGGTCTTTTCATTTGACCTATATACAATTCTATATGCCATGCTTTTATAGCCTTCTTCAATCTGCGAACCCCTGTATATATCGAATAATTCTACTTCCTCTACAAGTTTTCCGCCTTTATTCTTTATGATTTCTTCTACTTGACCTGCAGTAATTTCTTCTTTAACAACTATAGCAATATCTCTTTCAATTGAAGGATATTTGGGCAGAGGTTTATATTTTATATCTAAATTTGCATGGGCTGTTATTTCTTCAAAGTTAAATTCTGCTATATAGACTCTTACCGGTATGTCATAATTATCTAATACTTCAGGATGTATTTCTCCTAGATAACCTATTCTCTTGTTATTTATCAGCAATTCTGCTGTTCTTCCAGGGTGAAAGCTTTCATGGTTAGAAGGAAGTACTCTATAGTTACTGATATTTAATTCTGACAACAGATTTTCAGTAATTCCCTTCAAATCATAAAAATCCACATTACCATATATACCTATTGTAAGCGTATCTCTTTCATTAGCCAAATCCTTCAAGGGCAATTCATCTGCTAAATACACTTTAGATAATTCATAGAACATACCGTCAGCAATTTTTCTATTATAGTTTCGGCTAATAACTTCCAGCATGTTAGGAATTAAAGTAGTTCTCATTATGCTTTGATCTTCTCCCAGCGGGTTCAATATCCTTATTGCTTTTCTCAAAGGATTCTCAGCTCTAAGGTTGATTTGGTTAAATACGCTTGGACTTACAAAAGAATATGTGTATATTTCGAATAATCCTTGAGCTGCTAAATTATTTCTAGTCATTTGTCTTATTCTTTGTCTATTATCTCTACCGCCTGGAGTAAAAGTCGTATCCATAAGTTTGGATGGAATATTATCATATCCATATATTCTGGCTATCTCTTCTATTAAATC
>DUSG01000063.1 GCA_012842725.1 Clostridiales bacterium | reverse complement strand
TATATCCTCCTGGCTCCATATTTAAAATAATCACTACTTCTGCTGCACTTAACAACAATTATACTGACTATGAAATAGAATGTAGTGGCAGTATTAACATAGAAGGATATGAAATAAAAGATAGCAACAACAATAGACACGGAAAAATAACGTTGGATAAAGCTTTTGCTAAATCCTGCAATTCTTATTTTGTAAGTCTTGGACTTAAGCTGGGAAATGAATGCTTATATTACGAAGCCGTGAAATTTAAATTTAATAAAAAAATATCCAGTAATTTAATAACTAAAATCAGCAAATACAATAATGCTAATAATGACAGAGATTTAGCGCTGCAATCAATAGGTCAGGGGAGTGTTCTTATTACACCTATTCATGCTGCTTCTATAGCAGCCATTATAGCAAATGATGGAGTTTTAATTCCTCCTTATCTTGTTTCTGAAATAACAGATATGAGCGGGGAAATCATAAAAAGCTTTAAATCAGCCAAATCTGAAAAAATAATAGATTCTGACAAGGCAAAATCAATTAAAGATATGATGATTTATACTGTGAAATCAGGTACTGGGACCAAAGCAAAAATAAGCGGAATTAATGTAGCAGGTAAAACCGGTACAGCAGAAAATCCCCATGGAAAACCTCACTCATGGTTCATAGGATTTGCACCTGCTGAAGACCCACAGATAGCTATTGCAGTCATTATAGAAAACGGAGGTAGCGGCGGAAACGTTGCAGCTCCTATAGCAGGTAAGGTTATAAAAAAAGCTATAACCATCATAAACCAAAAATAAAGGAGAGTCGTTATATGACTCTCCTTTATTACTTAGAAGCAACATTTATAGCTTTTCTAGACTTAATCCTTAAATATGCGAAAACAACAGCTATTATAGCAATACCGATAATATCACTATATGCTCCTGGGTCTATACATAACAAGCCTGCAATAAATAATACAACACGAAGTATCACATGAATATTTGTAAAGAAGTATCCTTCCATAGCTGCTCCGACACCCAACATACCTATTATGGATGTTATTATAATCTGTATTACACCGAATACGGTTGTATCAATCATTAATATCTGAGGATTAAGCACAAAAATATATGGAATTATAAATGCTGCAATAGCTATCTTACTAGCATTTATACCTGTCTTTAAAGGATTGCTTCCGGCTATTGCAGAACCTGCAAATGCTGCTAAAGCAACCGGTGGTGTAACATCTGCCACAATTCCGAAATAGAATGTAAACATATGAGCCGCTAAAGCCGGTACCCCCAATTTCATAATTGCCGGAGCGGCTATTGTTGAAGTAATTATATAATTAGCAGTAGTAGGTGCACCCATTCCTAATATCAATGATGTAATCATTGTAAATACCAAAGTCAGTATAAGATTACCGCCAGCTAAGCTAACAAGTCCGTTTCCAAGCTTTAAGCCCAATCCGGTCAAAGTAACAGTTCCTACGATCATTCCTGCTGAAGCACACGCTATAGCTACTCCTAAAGCACTCTTAGCACCTGATTCTAATGCTTCCATAAGCATTTTCAAGTTTAACCTGGTTTCCTTTCGTACTGCACCGGCTAATACAGATATTATTATACCGTATAGAGCAGCTTTTATAGGTGTAGCTCCATTAACAAGGAAGTAAACAATAGCAACAATAGGTAATAACAAATAACCTCTCTGCACCATTATTTTAGAAAATTTAGGTAATCTTTCAGCGTCCAAACCTTTCAAACCAGTCTTCCTGGCTTCCAAATCAACCATTATCCAGATTCCTGTAAAATACAGTATGGCAGGTATAACAGCTGCCTTAGCAATAGTAATATAAGGCACTCCAATAAATTCAACCATCAAAAATGCTGCTGCTCCCATTATTGGCGGCATTATCTGCCCACCGGTCGAAGCTGCTGCTTCTACCGCACCTGCAAACTCAGGCTTATAGCCTAGACTTTTCATCAGCGGAATTGTAAAGCTACCTGTACCAACAGTGTTAGCAACAGAACTTCCCGAAATAGTACCTGTTAAAGCACTACTTAATACCGATACCTTTGCAGGTCCTCCAACAGCTTTACCTGCAATTGAATTTGCAAGATCAATAAAGAACTTGCCTATTCCTGTTTTATCTAAGAAAGCTCCGAATAATATAAATAAGAAAATGAAGGTCGATGAAACTCCTATTGGTATTCCTAATATTCCTTCAGTTGTGTAATACATATGGCTTGCTATTCTTGCCAGCGAATAACCTCTGTGGTTTAAAAATCCTGGCATATAAGGACCAAACTTCGCATAGAGCAAAAATGCACTGGCAATTATTACTATTGGTAATCCTACAACCCTTCTAGTAGCTTCCAGTACTAACAATATTGCTACACAGGCAACAATAATATCTAAAGTTGTCTGCTCACCTGCACGATATATAAGAGCTTCATAGTTAAAGCTTATATATAGCCCTACAAAAGCTCCTAAAGCGGCAAGACAAACATCACTCCAGTGAAGTTTATTTCTTGGCATACTTTTCTTTGCAGGGTATAATAAATATGCAAGAACCAATGCAAATGTCAAATGTATAGATCTCTGTATCTGAGCCGGTAATACACCTGCAAAAGCAGTGTATAAATGGAATAGAGAAAATAATATTGCTATAACTGCGATAAACCTTCCAGCAAAACCTGTAAGCTTTCTATAAGCCGATTCCCTATCATATTTGGCTATTATCTCGTCAAAATCTATTTCCTTTACCTCTTCTTTAAGGTTTTTTTCTTCATTCATGATTTAACCTCCTTAAGAGTACAAATAGTGATACTTTTTGTATTCTGAAACGTGCTGTTTTTCCAGGTTCTATAAAATCTGATAATTTATATACTTTGTTATCCATATACAAACTATGATTGGCAACTCGTCCTACAAATACAGAAAATGAATCCATTTCAATATTCAAATTATCAATATGCACCATGCCATCTTTTAATACCGGTTTTTGTTTATAATCTTCAAAATCCGGCATTCCGGCACCATATGAATAAAAGGAAGTTTTATATAGAACAAAATGATTATCTAAAATCCTGTAATAGTCATAAACAGGCATCCTGTTTACAGAATGTATAAAACTCGTATAGAATTCCTTATTCTCTAATTTCCAACTTATAAAAACAATTCTTCCTGATTC
>DUSG01000010.1 GCA_012842725.1 Clostridiales bacterium | reverse complement strand
GCAAAGCCAAGTGATAGTGTATCCTTAACACCTAAAGGGTCGGAGGCGGTATAATAAGCCAAGCGGTGGTGATAGAAACACTTGGTTCTAACTAGAGGGATTTTTACACAAAAAATTGGACTTGATCGACATCCTTTAAAGTTAAATACTTTTAAAGGATGTCTTTATTATGTTATAATAATACAAGCGTTGATGGCATATTATACCAAGGTTTGTTTTTAAGGAGGAAAATATGGATTTAAAAAGTGCGGTAGAATTGATTTGGGAGAATAGAAAATATTCAACTGACGATCCTAAAGAAGTAATGAGTCACTTAAATGAGGAAGTAGCAGAATCCCTAAAAGCTCTTTTAAAAGGGGATACAGATAGAGCTAAAAGAGAATTGGAAGATGCATTGTCTTGTTTATTTATTGCTCTTAAAATATTTGATGTAGATATTGAAGAAGCAATTAAACGTCAAGTTGTGCAAATGAAAAAAAGAGTTGGAAATGTAATGATATTAAGGAATGATAAAGTAGAAATCTATGTAAACGGTATTTTAAAGGGTGGATGGTCTATATGGGGAGATGATGATATTAAAGAAGCAGAAAAAATAGCCAAAGAGTTTGGGTGTAAAATAATAAAGAGTTAAAGTTTGACATCTATTGTAAAAGTATTATATGCATCATTCTGTCAATAATAAACTAAAAAGAAGATGGAGTGATGATATGATACGCAGAAGAATTTGTTTTTTTGTTGTGCTTATATTTATAATATTAATGAATTCTACGTATGCAGACGTAGCTGATATAAATACAAAAGCTTGTATACTTATGGATGTTAATACAGGTAGAGTATTATACGCGAAAAATGAAAACATAAAACTTCCAATGGCTAGTACAACAAAAATTATGACTGTCATTCTAGCAATAGAAAGTGGAAGGTTAGATGAAATTGTAACAATAAGCAGAAATGCTTCAATTCAAGAAGGTTCTTCTGTATATTTACGAGAAGGTGAAAAAATAAAATTAGAAGATTTACTCTATGCTATTATGTTAAGATCAGGTAATGATGCATCAGTAGCGGTAGCAGAACATTTATGTGGTAGTGTTGAAAAATTTGCAGAATTAATGAATAATAAAGCAAAAGAAATTGGTGCTTATAATACAAACTTTACAAATCCACATGGTCTGCATGATGATAATCACTATACAACTGCATATGACCTTGGGTTGATTACATGTTATGCCTTAAAAAATGATAAATTTGCTGAAATAGTTAAAACAAAAAAGAAAACAATCCCTGGGCCAGAAGAGGAAAATTGGGATAGAGTGCTGACCAATAAAAACAAAATGTTATGGCAATTTGATGGGGGAGATGGTGTAAAAACAGGTTATACAAAAAAAGCTGGAAGGTGCCTAGTAGCCTCTGCAACACGTAATAATTGGCAGCTTGTTTCTGTGGTATTAAACTGTGCTGATATGTGGGATGTGTCTTCTCAATTATTAGAATACGGATTCAATAATTACAAAAGAGTACATGCTATTGACAAAAATCTTCCTTATAAATATATTACAGTACGAAAAGGTAAAAAAGAAATAACCGGCATATATCCAAAAGATGATTTATATATACCGGTAAAAGTGAATGGTGAAGAAAAAATGTCATTTAAGGACAATTTAACATCCAATGTTAAAGCTCCTGTTTATGAAAACCATATAGCTGGTCAAGTGGAAATATATATTGATAATACTTTAATTGGAAAAACTGATTTGGTATATAGGGAAAATATAGAATCATCAAGCATTATATATTACATTAAGAAGATTTTAAAAAATCTATAAAGAATAACAAATAATAGGGGGTCTCATATTGATAAGTGTAAGAAAAGCTATAATTGATGATATTGATGATATAATTAATTTTTTATCATCTTTGGGATATAGTGATACAGACATATATAAAGACAAAGATTTTTTTGTATATTATGAAAATAGCCTATTATTAGGATGTGGAACAGCTTATTCTACAAAGGACTATTGTATTATAGATAATATAGTTGTAGATGTTAAACATCGTAGGAATAAAATTGGAACAGCCTTAGTAAAAACAATTTTGAATTATTATGAAATAAATGGAGCAAAAAAAGCATTTGCTTTAAATGGATGTTATGAATTTTGGAAAAGCTTAGGTTTTCAAATTCTCAAGAGTGATGAACAACCCGAGCTTATTAAAAATATTAAAGATTTTAATGAAAGCAATGATGTGTTGTATTATGTAAATTTGGAAGGCTATTTTAAAAATTGCTGTTAGATCTATATACAAAAATTAAACTTGAAAAGTTTTAATTTTTATTTGATAATATCTAATAATATAATACATTGGGGGAAATAAATAATGGCTAAAGTAAAAATAACAGAAACTGTACTTAGAGATGGTCATCAATCTCTAATAGCTACTAGAATGAAAACCGAAGAAATGTTACCAATTCTTGAGGTAATGGATGAAGTAGGATATCATTCTTTAGAAATGTGGGGCGGTGCGACTTTTGATGCTTGTTTAAGATTTTTAAATGAGGATCCATGGGATAGGCTTAGAAAAATAAAATCAAAATTAAAGAAAACAAAACTTCAGATGCTACTTAGGGGACAAAATATACTTGGATATAAAAACTACCCTGACGATGTTTTAGTTGAATTTATAAAACGCTCTTTAGCAAATGGAATTGACATAATAAGAATTTTTGACGCTTTAAATGATCTAAGAAATATTGAAAAAGCTATAGAAACTACCAAAAAATATGGAGGTCATGCTCAAGGTAGTATTGTATATACAATAAGTCCGGTACACAACATAGAATTATATGTTTCTCTTGCAAAAAAAATAGAAAATATGGGTGCAGACTCCCTATGTATTAAAGATATGTCTGGATTGTTAACACCATATATTGCATATAAATTAGTTAAAGAATTAAAGAAAAATATTAACATTCCTATACAATTACATAGTCATTATACAAGTGGAATGGCATCAATGGCTTATTTAAAGGCTATAGAAGCCGGTGTTGATATAATAGATACAGCAATATCTCCTTTTGGATTAGGTACATCGCAACCGGCAACAGAACCTATGGTAATGGCATTGAAAGATACTGAATATGATACAGGGTTAGATTTAAATTTATTAAATATAATTGCTGAGCATTTTAAAGCTGTCAGAGATAAATATATAGATCAAGGGCTTCTGAATACAAGTGTATTTAGTGTTGATACAAGAGTATTATCATATCAAATTCCTGGTGGCATGATGAGTAATCTCTTATCACAATTAGCGGCTCAAAATGCTACTGATAAATTTGAAGAGGTTTTGAAAGAAATACCTAAAGTAAGAGAAGATTTAGGTTATCCTCCACTAGTTACGCCAACTAGTCAAATTGTAGGAACTCAAGCAGTATTCAATGTAGTGCTAAATGAAAGATATAAGATGATACCATCGGAAGTAAAAGCTTATGTAAAAGGATTATATGGTAAACCAGCAGTTGAGATTTCTGAAGAAATAAAGAAAAAAATAATTGGAGATGAAGAGGTTATAACAGTCAGACCAGCAGATTTATTGCCTCCTCAGTTAGAAAAGTATAGAGAAGAGATTAAAGATTACTATGAACAAGAAGAAGATGTTTTAACATACGCTTTATTTCCTCAAGTAGCTCTGAAATACTTTAGCTTAAGAAAAGCACGAAAATACAATATAGATGAAAATTTAGTAAATGAGCAAGATATGACTTATCCGGTCTAAATAATAGCCCCTATATTAGGGGCTTAACATTTATCATGAAGATATATTTTTATACCATTATCACAATATACTTTTATTACTTTTACTCTTGAATATGGTTTTATACTTTTGCCACACTTTAAGCAAATATAATTATTGTTATATATTTTATCATAATATGTTTCAGTAGGTAGAGAACCATATTTATTCCAGCTTCTCCATCCTATTTTGCAATACTTGACTCTATTTGTGTAATCAGCATACACCCATTTTAATAATCTTTTTAAATGAAATGGATATTTAGTATATATAATAAAATCTCTTGGTAATCCTAGACTTATTGCATATTCTTCAAAAGTATGCTCAATCATCGTTTGAAGAGGGTCATAAATCTTTGTACATTTAAATTTATAATTGAGTTTTTTTAAATATTTTCTGGCATCTTCAAACATGTAGCCTTGACATATTTCTATATCTTCATTTTTACCAACATTTAATTTTTCAAGAGCATTTTTTACTATTTTAGTAGCATAATATTGATAATTTTTGTTTTTAAAGTTTTCCTCATTAAATAAAATTGGTGGTATAATTTCGTAATAATATTCTCCGGTTTCACAACGAAGTGCAGCAATACATGTACCACCAATTAAGCTACCGCTTCCTGCATCATCTATTTGTATCATTCTTTCACCTGCAATCTATATTAGATAATATAATTATATGAAGATGAAATAATTATTAAACATAAGGAGGTACTGCAATGAGAATATTAGTGTCTAATGATGATGGAATAAATGCCGAAGGTTTATATAAACTTGCAAAAGCATTAACTAGTCTAGGAAAAGTTTTAGTTGTTGCTCCTGAATCAGAAAGAAGTGCTAGTGGACATTCTATAACTATGCATAAGCCTTTGAGAAGCAATAGAATTGATTTTTTTGGTTCTGATATTGAAGCTTGGAGTATCAATGGCACGCCCTCAGATTGTGTAAAATTTGCTTTAGAAGTATTAGCAAAAGGAGAAATTGATTTAGTAGTATCAGGTATCAACAGAGGTCCAAATATGGGAACTGATGTGCTGTATTCAGGTACTGTTTCTGCAGCTATAGAAGGAGCAATATACGGTAAACCATCGATAGCTTTTTCATTATGTTGCAATGAAAATTGTAATTTTGATACAGCTTCAATAATTGCTTCTGATATTTGCAGGAAATTATATTTATTTGGTATAGAAAAGGATACTGTAATAAACGTTAATATTCCATACTGTCCAAAAGAAAATATAAAAGGAATAAAAATTACAAAATTGGGTGTAAGGAAATATAAGAATTGTTTTATTGAAAGAAAAGACCCAAGAGGTAGAAGCTATTATTGGTTAGCGGGTGAGCTTGATGATGTGGAAGATGATGAAGATACTGATATCAAAGCAATAAAAGATAATTATGTATCAATTACACCAATAAAAATAGATTTAACAAATGAAAAGATTTATAAAGAAATGAAAGAAAAACAATGGAATTTGTTATAAATATTATTAAATAAACAAAGCCTTTTCGTTATTGTTGTAAATAATATAACAAGGCTTTGTTTATTTTTTAGAAAAAAGAATTGATTATTGCATTAATTAAATTTCTATTATATACTAAAAATGAAGGCAAAATTGCATTATTAAGTAAATTAAACAAAATATGAAACAAAAATTGCAATTTTTTATAAGGAGGAGACGTTATGAATATTAATGAGACCGTAACTGACAAACTAGTTGTTAATGAAAATTGGTGCAAAGGCTGCGGTATCTGTGTTAAGTTTTGTCCAAAAAATGTACTTAAAATAGAAAACGAAAAAGTTAAGATTGTTGACATTGATAAATGTATACAATGTGGGCTTTGTGAACTAAGATGCCCTGATTATGCTATATATGTGAGGGGGAAATAATATGAAATCAAAAGCAAGATTGATGCAAGGAAATGAAGCATGTGTAGAAGGCGCAATTGCAGCGGGAATGAGATTTTTTGCTGGATATCCTATAACACCTTCAACAGAAATTGCAGAGTTTTCAGCTGAAAAGTTACCTCTCGTTGGTGGAAGGTTTATTCAGATGGAAGATGAAATTGCAAGCATGGCTGCTATTATTGGAGCTTCATTGGCAGGAGTAAAAAGTATGACTGCTACAAGTGGTCCTGGATTCTCACTAAAGCAAGAAAATATAGGTTACGCTGCTTTAGCTGAAGTTCCATGTGTAATAGTAGATGTACAAAGGAGTGGTCCAAGTACTGGGTTACCGACATCACCAGCACAAGGGGATATAATGCAAGCTCGTTGGGGTACCCATGGTGATCATCCAATAATTGCTTTGACTCCTTCTTCTGTAAGGGAAACTTTTGATCTTACGATAAAAGCTTTTAATTTGTCAGAAAAATATAGAGTTCCTGTAATTCTACTTATGGATGAAATAATAGGGCATATGAGAGAGAGAGTTGAACTTCCGGATATTTCAGAGATAGAGATAATCAATAGAAAAAAGCCTGCTGTTAGCAGAGAAGAGTATTTGCCTTATAAAGCTGATGATGATTTGATACCGCCAATGGCTTGCTATGGTGAAGGCTATAGGTTCCATGTAACAGGTTTAGCTCATGATGAAACTGGTTTTCCAACTAACAATCCAGCAGTTGCTGATAAATTATACAGAAGAATAGTAGATAAGATAGAATTTCACAAAGATGAAATAGTTGAATGGGAAGAACAGAATACAGATGATGCAGACATAATTATAATTTCAGTAGGTGGCGTTGCTAGAGCAGCTGATACTGCAATGAAACAATTAAGAGAAAAAGGAATAAAAGTAGGAACATATAGGCCTATAACCGTATGGCCGTTCCCAGATAAAAGACTTGTAGAACTTGCTGATAGAGTAAAAGCATTTGTTGTAGCAGAAATGAATCTTGGTCAAATGGTATTAGAAGTTGAAAGAATTATTAAGGATAAAGCTAAACTCATAAAAGTAAACAAGGTTAATGGAGAAGCTATATATCCAGAAGAAATAATGGAAAAAATAGAGGAGGTGCTCTAGAATGCCAAGTGAAATAGTAAACAAATATTTTAGAACTAATAAATTACCTCAAATTTGGTGTCCTGGATGCGGTCATGGAATTATTACGAGAGCAATAACAGTTGCAATTGATAAACTTGGTTTAGATAGAGATAAGATTTGTATAGTATCAGGTATAGGATGCTCTTCAAGGGCACCAGGTTATATGGATTTTGATACACTTCATACAACCCATGGAAGAGCATTAGCATTTGCCACTGGAATTAAGATGGCTAATCCCGAACTGAAAGTCATAGTTATTACAGGTGATGGTGATGCTACTGCAATAGGTGGAAATCATTTAATACATGCATGCAGAAGAAACATAGATATAACTACTATAATTTATAACAATAATATTTATGGTATGACTGGTGGTCAATATTCTCCAACTACTCCTAAATTTGATAAGGGAACCACAGTTCCATATGGTAATGTAGACAAAGCTTTTGATATTCCTGCTTTAGCTATAGCTGCAGGTGCAACATATGTAGGGAGATCCACAGCATATCATACACAACTATTGATTTCCCTTATAGAAAATGGAATAAAAAACGAAGGATTCTCTTTGATTGAAGCTATTAGTGTATGTCCAACTTATTATGGTAGAAAGAATAAAAAAGGATCTGCAGTGGAAATGTTAGAATGGCAAAAAGAACATGCAGTAAATATAGCAGCGGCTTCAAAAATGACACCAGAATCTTTGGATGGAAAGTTCTTAATAGGAGAATTTAAAAATAGTCCTGAACCAGAATATACAAGAGAATATCAAAAGATTATAGATAGGCTTAAAAAGGAGTGAAAAAAATGGGAAAGTATGAGATTAGATTAAGCGGATCTGGAGGACAGGGACTTATTACAGGAGGGATTATTTTAGCAGAAGCTGCTATACTTGATGGTAAGAATGCTGTACAAACCCAGTCCTATGGTCCTGAAGCGAGAGGTGGAGCTAGTAAAGCTGAAGTAATAATATCAACTGATAAGATTGATTTTCCTAAAGTAAGGGATTGTGATATATTTCTATCTTTAACTCAAAAATCTTTTGATCAGTATGGAAAAAATGTTAAAGAGAATGGAATAATAATTGTTGATGAGTCAATAGATACAAGAAATGAAAATAAAGTAATATACTCATTACCAATAATTGATACAGCTTATAATGTATTAGGAAAACCAATGGTACTTAATATTGTAGCGTTAGGTGTTATAGCTGCAATTACAAATGTTGTTTCTAGAAATGCATTAGAAGAAGCTGTGCTCAACCGCGTACCGAAGGGTACTGAGGAGCTAAACAAAAAAGCATTGGAAATGGGATATTCTATTGGAAAAAATGCTATTAAATAATGGTGTTGGAACATGAATGAGAATCAAGATTTGATGAAAAAAATTCAAATAAACTTTCATAAACTTAGTAAAGGTCAAAAATTGATTGCACAGTATATTATGGAGAATTATGATAAGGCTGCTTTTATGACTGCTGCTAAACTCGGGGAAATGGTAGGTGTAAGCGAGTCTACTGTAGTTAGATTTGCTAATGTATTAGGTTATGATGGTTATCCCCATATGCAAAGAGAACTTCAAGAAATGATAAGAACTCGTTTGACTACTGTTCAAAGGATAGAAATGGCTGTAGATTATTCAAATGAGGAAAATACAATAAAGAAAGTTATAAAAGCAGATATTGACAATCTTAGAATGACAATGGAAGGGATAGACATAAATATTTTTGAAGAAGCAGTAAAAGCTATTATTCAAGCCAAAAATATATATATAATAGGTATGCGAAGTTCTACAACATTAGCAGAATTTTTAGCATTCTATCTGAGCTTAATTAGAAATAATGTGCAATCAATCAGCCGCTCAGTCTCTGATATATTCGATATGCTTTTTAGAGTAACTAAAGAAGACCTGGTAATAGGTATTGGTTTTCCAAGATATTCTTCGAAAACAATAGAAGCATTAGATTATGCCAGATCACAAGGAGCCAGAATTCTTGCAATTACTGATAGCTTGTTATCACCATTAGTAACATATGCTGATTATACACTTACTGCTAAAAGCAACATGGAGTCTTTTGTAGATTCTTTGGTTGCCCCATTGAGCTTATTAAATGCATTGATTGTCGCTGTAGGCATTAAAGAGAAAAAGAAGGTATCATCGAATTTCAGCAAACTTGAGGAAATATGGGAAAGATATAAAATATATCGTTAATTAACATGCTGTAAATATGTTTCTATATGAAATTATAGAATACTTCAATATTTTCTAATTATTTATAATTCAAAAAAATTTAGATAATTAAAATATTATAATAATTAGAAGGATTTCAATAAAAAGTATAGAATATGTAAATATTAGATAATATTTAACAATGTAAGATAACATCAAGAAATTTAGAGCAGGTTACTGCTTTAAATTAAATATATTAAATATATATTATTAGGAGGTCTATTAAAATATGGCACACCAAGATAATTTGAATCCTTTCTTAAACGCTCAGAAACAGATTAAAGAAGCATGCGACAAGCTAGGTTTAGAGCCAGAAGTTTATGAGATTTTAAAGCAGCCTCTAAAAGTTCTTGAAGTTGCTATTCCTGTAAAAATGGATGACGGTTCGGTAAAAGTTTTCACTGGTTACAGATCACAGCATAATGATGCGGTTGGTCCTTTCAAAGGCGGTATCAGATTCCATCCTGGCGTAACAAGAGAAGAAGTAATGGCTTTATCTATCTGGATGACATTCAAATGCTGTGTTACAGGTATACCCTATGGTGGTGGTAAAGGCGGTGTAATTGTAGATCCTAGCACTTTATCACAAGGCGAATTGGAAAGATTGTCAAGAGGATACATAGATGCTATATACAAAATATTAGGAGAACAAGTAGATGTTCCGGCTCCAGATGTTGGTACCAATGCTCAAGTAATGGCTTGGATGGTTGATGAATACAATAAATTAGTAGGAAGAAATGCATTAGGAGTTATAACTGGAAAACCATTAGAATTTGGTGGTTCAAAAGGTAGAACTGCTGCTACAGGTTTCGGAGTTGCAGTTGTAGCAAGAGAAGCAGCTAAGAAATTAGGAATTGACTTTAATGGTGCTACTATAGCAATACAAGGTATAGGTAATGTTGGAAGTCATACCGGATACAACATGGAAAAACTAGGTGGCAAAGTAGTTGCTGTTTCTGAATGGAACGGATCTGTATATAAAGAAGATGGATTTGATATGCATGAATTAGTAGATTATATGAAAAAGAATAAGACTGTAGTTGGTTTCCCAGGTTCAAAAGAGATAACTAAAGAAGAATTCTTCTCATTACCTGTAGATATACTAGTACCTGCGGCATTAGAAAATCAAATAACTGCAGAAGTTGCAGAAAAAGTACAAGCAAAACTTATTTGCGAAGCAGCTAATGGACCAGTTACACCAGATGGTGATGAAGTACTTAATAGAAAAGGTATTCTGGTAACACCTGATATACTAACAAACGCTGGTGGAGTAACAGTTTCATACTTTGAATGGGTACAAAACCTATATGGATACTACTGGACAGAAGAAGAAATTGAAGAAAAAGAAGAAAGAGCTATGGTTGATGCTTTCAATGCTATTTATAAGATAAAAGAAGAATATAATGTTCCAATGAGAACTGCTGCATATATGTATTCTGTAAAGAAAATTGCAGCAGCCATGAAAGTAAGAGGCTGGTACTAATAACTAGGGTTTTAAAGACCTGTTCTAAGTTATTTAGAGCAGGTCTTTTATTATTGAAACAATTATTATAATATTTTTATAGTGGTACATTATATCTATATGATATAATGATTTTTATTATAAAACCATTAAGTGAGGAATGAGCTAATTGTATCATTATGATGTAGTTGTTATTGGTGGAGGACCTGCTGGTATGATGGCAGCCGGTGTTGCAGCCTCAAGAGGAAAAAAAGTATTACTTGCTGAAAAAAACGATAGGTTAGGCAAAAAACTGTTCATAACTGGTAATGGAAGATGCAATATAACTAATGCTTGTGATTTGGATATTTTTTTAAACAAAATAACACATAATAAGAAATTTTTAATGAGTACTTTTAGACTATTTTTCAATAAACAACTTATAGCATTTTTTGATAATCTTGGATTAGAAACAAAGATTGAAAATGACGGTAGAATTTTTCCGAAATCCGACAAATCTATAGACGTTATAAAAGCTTTTGAAAAGAATTTAAATACGAATAAAGTTGAAATAAAACTTAATAGTAGAGTTACAAAAATATTAACCAATAAAAATGTTATAGAAGGCGTAGAATTTCAAGACGGTTCAAAAGTCTCATGCAATTCTGCTATTATAGCCACTGGGGGGTTATCGTATCCTCAAACAGGTTCAACAGGGGATGGCTACAGATTAGCAAAAGAATTAGGTCATAGAATAACAGATTTAAAGCCTTCATTAGTGCCTTTAGTAGTAAAAGAAGATTATATCAGAGAAATTCAAGGATTATCTCTAAAACTTGTAGGTATCAAAGTACTAAGCGAAGGTAAAACGATTTATGAGGATATAGGTGAAATTTTGTTTACACATTATGGTGTGTCAGGACCATTGATATTATCTGCAAGTTTTTTTGTTTCAGAAGAAATCCATAATAGCAAAAAAATATATATTAAGATTGATTTAAAACCGGATTTGACTTATGAACAATTAGATAAGTTATTATTAGAAAATTTCAATATGAATAAAAATAGATATTTTAAAAATGCATTAAAAAGTTTATTACCGAAGAAGCTAATTCCCATTATCATAAAACTCTCAAATATACCGGAAAACAGGATGATAAATATGATAACCAGAGAAGAAAGAAAAAACATTGTAACTTTGATGAAAGAATTCACTTTTGAAATTATAGGAACTAGGCCTATCACGGAAGCCATTATTACATCTGGTGGAATTGATGTAAAAGAAGTAAACCCAAAAACAATGGAATCTAAAATTATAAAAGGATTGTATTTTGCTGGAGAAATATTAGATGTTGATGCTTTCACAGGCGGTTACAACCTTCAAATAGCATTTTCTACAGGTTATTCAGCAGGTTATTATTGCTGACTGATTATAAATTAACATTTTTGAGCATCATAAATATGACAAATACTATATGGAGGTCATATTATGTGCTCAAGAATGGATAAAAAGCAACAGCAGTATATAAAGTTTTGGGAAAATGTTGGAATAAAGATAAATAGGATGCTTAAGATTTTACTGTTTCTTACTGTAGTCATTCAATTAATGATAGTTTTAGATATTAGGTTGTTATCAATAAATAAAACAATAGAATTAGAAGGTGATGCATTTATAGAAAGTTATCATTACGAACCTAGAGGAACAATAAAACTTATTGCTGAAGATTTAAATGATATAGATCAAATTAGGGTATATATCAATGGTGAAGTTTATGAAAATTCAAATAATGAATCAATAGTATTAGATGTTAGGAATAATGATGTTATAGAAATTGACGGTAGAAAATTGAACAAGAAAATTAGTATAATAGTATATGATACAACAGAAAACGTAGTTTTCCCGATAAAAGGTATGAGATATGATTTAGGAAGAGATATTCTTAATATTGGAAGAGTAAAGCTTAGGTAGGGGGTTACTGTTTTGAAATTTAAGGCTATTGCTATAGATGGACCTGCTGGAGCCGGTAAAAGTACTGTTGCAAAAATATTATCAAAAAAGATAGGTTTTACCTATATAGATTCAGGTGCATTATTTCGTGCAATAACTCTAAAAATATTAAAATTGGGAATTGATGTAAATGATGTTGATAACATAATAAAACATGCTAAAAACGCAAAGGTTGATTTTATTGAAAATAGTATATACCTGGATGGTATTGATGTAAGCAAAGAAATAAGAGATGATATCGTTAATAAGACAGTATCATACATAGCAATGATACCGGAAATAAGAGAAATTATTGCCAACATTCAGCGTGAAATAGCAAAAACTAAAAATGTTGTTGTAGATGGAAGAGATATTGGAACAACAGTTTTTCCGGATGCTTTCGCCAAATTTTTTCTCACAGCATCAGTTGATGAGAGGGCAAGAAGGAGGTATAATCAGTATTTGGATAAAACCAAGTATTCATTGGAGGATATAAAAAATCAAATTATTCATAGAGATTATATTGACTCTAATAGAGAATCATCCCCCTTAAAACAAGCCGATGATGCTATTTTAATCGATACAACAAATAGAAGTATAGATGAAGTTATTGAGGAAATATTATACCATATTTTTATAAAGGGGGGTATTTAATTGCTTTATAAAATTGCAAAATTTATATTGAAACCAATATTTAATACTTTATATGTTGTAAAAGTTCAAGGATTAGAAAAATTACCTAAAGGTAATGGATATATTGTTTGCGGCAACCATATAAAAGCAGTTGATCCAATACTAATAGGTATTAACCTTCCTGATAAAATAAATTTTATGACAAAGAATGAACTTTTTTCGAATAAGTTATTGGCTTTTTTATTAAAAAAGCTTGGTGCTTTTCCCGTTAAAAGGGGGCAAGCTGATTTAAAAAGTATCAAAACTTCATTAAAGTTGTTGCAGGAGGGCAAAAATATCGGTATATTTCCTGAAGGAACTAGAAACAAAACTGGTGCGTTAATAGCAGAACCAGGAATTGCAATGTTGGCAATAAAATCAAAAAGGCCTATTGTACCTATTACAATAAATTCAGATTATAAAATGTTTAATAAAACAATTATTACAATTGGTGATACCATTTTTCTTGATAAATACTATGATGCAAAATTAAAAAATGAGGATTATGTAAGTATAAGCTTGGACATAATGAAAAAAATAAGGAATATTGGGTGATGTTGTGAAAATAATATTGGATAAACATGCAGGATTTTGTTTTGGAGTAAAAAATGCTGTAGATCAAACATTGAAAGCTATAAAAGAAAATCAAGATAAAAAAATTTATACATATGGTTCTCTTATTCATAATAGACATGTTACAGAGGATTTGAAAAGAAAAGGTGTTGAAGAGATCGAGAATTTAAAAGATATTAAAGATGATAATTCTCTAATAATAATAAGATCTCATGGAGTGCCAAGATCTATAATTAATGAAATAAATAGTAAAGGTATCAAATATGTTGATTGTACATGTCCATTTGTTTCTAGAATTCATAGAATTGTAGAGGATAAATATTGTAAAGGATATAAGATTGTTATAGTAGGAGATAAAAAACATCCTGAGGTAATTGGTATTAATGGATGGTGTAATAATGAGGCAATTATAATAGATGATGAAAAAATGGTGGACAAACTCCCTTATTATGATAAAATATGCTTAGTTGCACAAACAACATTTTCAAAAAATCTTTGGCATAGGATTAAAGAACGGGTTAAAGAGAAATTTAATAATGCAGAAATATTTGATACCATATGCAATGCTACAGAAAATAGACAGAAATCAGTAATAGAATTAGCAAAAAAAGTAGATGTTATGCTTGTCATTGGGGGGTTCAATAGTTCAAATACAATAAAGCTTTATGAACTTGCTAGACAATACTGTCCAAATACCTATCATATAGAAAATGCCGAAGATTTAGCTAAAGAGACTATTATGAAAGCTGAGACAATTGGAGTATCAGCTGGCGCTTCTACGCCGGATTGGATTATTAAGGAGGTTATAAATAAAATGGAAGACTTAAACACTTTAAACATCATGGAAGAATACGAGAAAAGCTTTAAAACTTTACACCCTGGTGAAACCGTAAAAGGCACTGTAATATCTTATAATGATGAAGAAGTATTTGTTAATATAGGTTATAAAGCAGATGGAATAATTAAAAAAGAAGATTTGACTTGGGATATTGAGCAAAAAGTTTCTGACATTGTAAATATAGGAGATGAAATCGAAGTAAAAGTTGTTAGCATAAATGACGGAGAGGGTAATGTAGTGTTATCAAAAAAACTAGTTGATGCAGAAAAAAACTGGTATAAATTAGAATACGCATACAATGAAAAAACACCGGTACCGGGAGTTGTTAAAGAGATAGTAAAAGGCGGAGCTATTGTTGAAGTATATGGTATAAGAGCATTTATGCCGGCATCATTGTTTGATATAAAATATATTAATGATTTAGAATCCTATAAGAATGATAAAATCAATGTAAAGGTAATAGAATTTGATAAAGACAAAAGAAAAGTTGTTGTATCTCGAAAAGATTATTTGTTAGATGAAAAAGAGAAAAAAATCAATGAATTCTGGAAAAATGCAGAAGTAGGCCAAAAAGTAATTGGAGAAGTAAAAAGGATTACAGATTTTGGAGCTTTTGTGGATATCGGAGGAGTTGATGGATTGATTCATATATCTGAATTATCCTACTCTAGAATAGATCATCCATCAGAAGTTGTTAAACCAGGAGATAAAGTAGAAGTAGTGATTCTTGCTTTAGATAAAGATAACAATAAGATTTCATTGGGTTTAAAGCAAACTATGCCTGAACCTTGGTCAACTATAGAAAATAAGTATCATATAGGAGATATTATTGAAGCAAAAGTAGTTAGATTTGCAAACTTTGGCGCTTTTGTAGAAGTTGAATCTGGAATTGATGGATTGGTTCATATATCACAAATATCAGATAAGAGAATTGCAAAACCTTCAGATGTACTACAAATTGGTGAAACTATTAAAGCTAAAATAATTGATATTAATATACCTGAAAAGAAGATGAGCCTTAGTATCAAAGAAGTTGATCAGTAATAAAGATGCCAATCTTTTATTAGGATTGGCATCTTTAAATATAAAATATAAAAGATATTATAAAAATATGTATTAAATAATAAAAAATGTAGATAATAATTAATGACCTCACAAAATACATTGAGACCCCCTTTACATTCTGTTTTCGTGATATGTATACAACATATCACGACTTTTTTTTATTTATTTTTTATGCTAGAATTGGGACAACAAGGTTAATTTACTGAGAGGAGTATGGACATGCTTGTAGGATATGAATCATTTAAAGAAAAAATATTTAAATTAACTAATATTGATTTATCTTGTTATAAAGAACGACAAATGAAAAGAAGAATAGATTCATTGATTACTCGTAATGGTTTTAATGATTACGATTCATATTATAAATCACTGCTTACGGATAAAAAATTATATAACGAGTTTATTAACTATTTGACAATAAATGTCTCTGAATTTTTCAGGAATCCTTCGCAATGGGAAATTTTAGAAAAAGAAATCATCCCACAACTGCTTTCTATAAAAAAGAATATAAAAGTTTGGAGCGCAGCATGCTCCACCGGTGAGGAACCATATTCCTTGGTAATGTTGTTATCTAAATTTATGAGTCTTAATGAAATAAATATTTTAGCGACTGACATCGATGAAGATGCGATTAATAAAGCCAAAATAGGTATATATAGTGAAAAAAGCTTAGCTAATGTACCTTCTGAATTTATTAGGAAATATTTCATTAAAACGTCTAATTCATATAAAATCAGCGAAGAAATTAAAAAATGTGTAGAATATAAAAAACACAATCTTTTAATGGATAGTTACCCTAGCGGATGTGACCTTATCTGCTGCAGAAATGTTTTAATTTACTTTACAGAAGAAGCGAAAAATGATATCTATTTCAAATTCAGCAAAGCTTTAAGTCCACACGGAGTATTATTTGTCGGCAGCACGGAGCAAATAATATCAGCACATAAATATAATCTGTTTCCATTGAGAAATTTTTTTTATAAAATAAAAGAATAAAAGGTTCTATAATAAATGTTGGGGTGTAAAAACTCCAGTGTATTTTTTCAAAAAAAAGATGCACTTATAAGCAAAACTCTCTAAAATGTTAATTGGCAAAATAAACATTGAAAGGAGTTTTG
>DUSG01000322.1 GCA_012842725.1 Clostridiales bacterium | reverse complement strand
GGTATAAGAAGAGCTTTCTGTTTAATTTCGATATAAGCCCTGCAATGCGTAAAATATGGCTTTTTGTTATTGCCATAACAATACACAATTTCCCTGAAGGCCTGGCAGTGGGAGTTGGCTTTGGTGACGGAGATATAGCCCTCATAGGTTTTGTAGTCATGATGTTTTTGGATAATACATTAGGTTAGCAATGCAATATCTTAAACTAAATAACCAAGTACCAGGATGTAATGAGATAGGCTTCCCAGCATCACAAATATATGAAATATTTCATGAAAGCCGAAGTATTTACTGTTGCGGAGAGGCCATCTCAATCCATATATTATGGCTCCTATTGTATAAAAAATCCCTCCTGCAGCAAGCAATACAAATCCGGTCAAGGGGATAGTCCTTATCAAAGGCACAATGGCTATAACTGCAAGCCAACCCATTATCACATAGAAAGAAGTGTAGATCCATCGAGGAGCGTTGAACCATACCACCTTAAGTACTATGCCTACAACAGCTAAAGTCCATATACTGATAAGGAGCCCCAATCCCAGCCTTCCTTTTAATCCTATCAGGCATACAGGAGTATAAGTTCCTGCTATTAATATGTAAATCATCATATGGTCAATTTTTCTTAAAATCTTAATACCCTTCTCGGATATTGTAAGCAAATGGTATAGTGAACTTGCTGTGTATAGCAGCACTAGGCTTAATCCAAATATGGATACTGAAACAATATATGAAGCCGTTCCTTTATTGACAGCAGATATCACCAGAACAACCATTCCAATGGCTGACACTATTGCTCCTACGAGATGAGTCAAACCACTCACGGGCTCTCTAAGCTTTTGCAGCATTTATTTCATCTCCTCATTTAATTTATTATGTAGTTTCAATTACTACATGTTATGTTTATGATAACTCTTTTGTGTTGATTATTCAATACACAAAAAAATATATTATAATTTTTATATTTGTAGTATTATATTGTTGATGAGCCTTCATACAGCAGAGTAAATCACCTGCTGAATGATAGCCGAGTCCATATTGGACATATCAGCCCTTGTATACCCTATATCAGGTAGTTCAGTATTGAATATTTAGGGTGGAGATGGTGTTGCAAATGGATAAAGAGACATTGTTGAAAATAGTTGAAAAATTATCATCATGCAAGGATATTCAGCTCAGTGATATACCTTGTATCGATTTATATGTGGACCAGGTAACAACATTATTCGATGATAAGCTTGGGGATATCAAGAGGGAACCATCAGAAAAGGTTCTTACAAAAACAATGATCAATAACTATACAAAGTCCAAAATTATAATGCCTCCGAAGAATAAAAAGTATAATAAGAATCACATGATTCTTTTGTCTTTGATTTATAATCTGAAGCAGATTTTATCTATCAATGATATAAAACTCCTTTTTGATCCCCTTTTCAATAGAGCCAATAGTGCCAAAGGAGTTCTTAAAGTAGATTTAGATGAGCTATATAATGCATATCTTTCAATAAAGGAGGATGATATGGAAAAATTCAGCGACTACTTCAGTGATGTGTTTGACCATGTTTTATCTGTTTCCTCTGAAACAATTAAAGATACCAATAATAATAAACAAACTTTAATTCTTCTTGTTCTTGCACTTGCTGCTCAGGCGGCTTTCAATAAAAGGCTTGCTGAAAACATAATCGATGAGTATTTCAAAGCTGAGAAATAATCAATATATATTAGACAGAAGGCGGTTTTATAAATGTTAGCATATTTTATTCTATCGTTGTTCTATC
>DUSG01000321.1 GCA_012842725.1 Clostridiales bacterium | reverse complement strand
GAGTAGCAGAGAAAATAAAAGAAAGAATAAAAGACTTGGATTTGGATTATTTTATGGCTGGATTCGTAGCTCCTGATTCAGGAGGAAAAGAGATAACACATTTTTATAAAAGTAAAAATGAAGAAAAATACATAGATATTAAATGCTATTATAATAGACATCTAAGGCCGGAAAACCTTCTTCCTAGATCGGATAAAACGAGATCTTTTTATTGGGGTTATTATTTTCATCTAATTGTGGACAACCTATGGGATGAATTATATTATAAACCGGCAAAAATTAGATATAAAGACAAAGAAGATTTCACATGTTTATTTGAACAAGATATGAACATATTAGATTTTGAGTATCTTGAACAAAATCCTGAAAATAATGTATTTTTAACTTTCTGTTCCATAAATGTGAATCTTGAGTTTTTTTTAGATTTTCCACCTGCTTTAATATATGATAATATAAAAAAGATAAAGGCTTATTATAGTAATAGTGATTTTAGGCCAAAGGCTAAATCTCAAATTCTTAAGAAAGAAGATATTGAAGAGTTTATTAATACTGCTGTTAAAGAATCAATTAATGCTTTTTATAAATAAAACTAAGGGGATTGTAATGATTAACGAAAAGTTAAAAGGATATATATATCTTGGTATAACCATATTTATCTTCAGCACTTTAGAAGTAGTTTCATCAAGCTTAAAAAATCTAATTCATCCTTTTCAATTGATTTTTATTAGGTTTTTACTAGGCGGATTAGTTCTTTTACCTTTCGTAATAGTAAAAAAAGAAAAAATATCTAAGAAAGATTGGCTTTTTTTTGCTTCTTTGGGGATATTAAATACTGTTATAAGTATGGGAAGCCTTCAATTAGCCATATATATGGGTAAAGCTTCAACTGCGGCTATATTGATAAGTTCTAATCCTATTTTTGTTGTTATGTTCTCACATTTAATACTTAAAGAAAACATATCAAAAAATAATATAGTATGTATGGTTCTTGGTTTTATAGGAATTATTATGATAATATATAAATCTGATTCTACTGGAGATACTCCATTGAGTTTGCTGCTAGGTGTAATAGCCTCAATGACATTTGCTTTGTATACTGTATTAGGGAAAAATAAAGCAGAGAACATAAGCAGCATTACAATGATAAGTCTTTCAGCAATAATAGGAAGTATTTTTACTATCCCAATATTGTTGTATATGGGACTGCCTGTTTTTTATATTCCAAAAGAGGGTTTTTTTAGAATAATGTATCTAGGTTTAATTTTATCTGGTTTTGCATATATTACTTTTATTGAAGCTTTGAAGATACTAAGCGCAAGCAAAGGTTCTATGGTATTTTTTCTAAAACCTGCTATTGCAACGATTCTAGCTGTAATTTTTTTAGGGGAAAGTATCAGTTTAAGAATTATATTAGGAATGATATTGGTAGCTGTAGGTATACTGATTAATTTTTATCAAAGCTCAGGAGTGAAGATGGAAACAGATGAAAAAGGATAAATTATTTTATTTACAACAAAATAATTTAAATATAAAAAAATTTATGGATGAATATTTTAAGAAAGATGTTCCGCTAGTATTTGGTGATGGAATGCCAGACGCTAAAATTGCTCTCGTAGGAGAAGCACCAGGGAAGAATGAAGTAGAAAAAGGTAAACCATTTGTTGGTCAAGCCGGAAAAAACTTGGATGAATTTATGGAGATTTTAGAATTAAAAAGGGAAGAGATATACATAACCAATGTTGTTAAATTCAGACCGTACAAAGTAAATAATAAAACTAAAAGTATATCAAATCGACCTCCTACAAAGGAGGAGATTAAGATATCAGAGCCATTTTTGAAAAAAGAGCTGGAAATATTGGACCCAAAACTTATAGTAAGTCTTGGAAATGTACCTTTGAAATGCCTTACTGGATACGAATCTGCAACTATAGGCGAATATCATGGTAAACCTTTAGAAATTAATTTTACAGGAGAAACAATGATTTTGTTTCCACTTTATCATCCGGCTAGTATAATATATAGAGCTGAACTGAAAAAGGTATATTTAGAGGATTTATATAAACTAAAAGAATATTTGCAATCCAGCGACATTATTTAAGGGGTGCTTTAAATAGCACTTTTTTATTATCAAATTTCTAAGTGTTATTAATGAATACCAAAAGAAGTCATTTAAGAATATTATGCAAACTGAGTTCTATTAAATCTTGCTCAAATAGAGTATTTTATACAATAGAATAAAGAAAGAGAGGTCAGTTTTTAAAACTCTTTTAGTGTAGGAATATCTAACAATTTGACTTTCATATATAAAATAATTGTAATTTTCTACAAATATCCATATAATGAATATTAAAAATAAAAAACTTTATCATATGATTTTTTTGTAATGCTAATTGAAGGATTAAATTAAAGATAAAGGCTTTACATCTATGGATATTTTACTTGTAGTTATTAATAATATGAAATGTTCTTATTGGAATTTTTAATATATGAAAATTTTTGAAATGTTTATGATAAGATAGCTGAAGCTTATTTTGTAAAAATAATGATTGAAAATAACCATGCAATATTAAGAGATTATTATGCAAAAATAATACTAATGAAAATATAACGAGGTGTTTTATGTTTACAATGGAAGAACTTGAGCAATATGCTCAAGGTTGTAGGGAATGCAGATTACATAAAAAAAGAACTAATCTGGTTTTTGGTGAAGGCGTTACAAACACAGTTTTAATGTTCGTCGGAGAAGCTCCAGGAGCGGACGAAGATAGATTGGGAAAGCCGTTTGTTGGAAAAGCTGGTCAACTTTTGACTAAAGCTCTTACGGCTCTGGATTTTGAAAGAAGTAAAAACTATTATATAACAAATATCTGCAAATGTAGGCCTGAAAATAACAGGACGCCTACTGAAGACGAAGCTGAGGCTTGTCTTCCTTTTTTACGCAGGCAGGTTCTATTAATAAAGCCTAAAATCATAGTATGTTTAGGAGCTACAGCTGCAAAGTATATTATAGATAGGAACAGTAGAATTAGTGACATAAGAGGTCAGTGGTTCGAAAGAAAAGGATATTATTTGATAGCAACGTTTCATCCAGCAGCTTTGCTCAGAGATGAGAGCAAAAAAAGATTAATGTGGGATGATTTGAAAAAAGTTAAAGCAAAATACGATGAGATTTTGAAAGAGTTATAATTGTCTTTTTTTCATATAGAGTAAATGCTATAAAAGTTGGCTATTATCAAGTTGTTTTAGAATTTTTATAAAAAACTTTTTCTTTGAATTGGTGACATTATCGCAAGAAAATCACAAAAATAATAAAACCATATGTCAATATCTTTTAAAAATGTCACCTAAAAATAGGCCAAAACGCGGTTAATTATCACATGAAAATGTCACCTTAAAGAATCAAAATATGGGGGGCTTTGCCCCCAAACCCCCATCCTCGCCGG
>DUSG01000320.1 GCA_012842725.1 Clostridiales bacterium | reverse complement strand
TTTTAACCTCCGTTTTATTCTATGTATTAATGTCTGACTTAATCGCGGTCGTTTCCTGGATAGTCAAAATATCCTCCTTCTAAGCTGGTGTTTTCTATTATTTCTTTGGCTGTTTTATAGTCCTCCGGTTTCACATATATATCTACGCCTAAAGCCGTACCCATTACCACTTTCATGTATCCTCTGGAACCCTTATATTTTCTTATGCAGACTATTCCATGTTCTTTTAAAAGCCCTTCTACAATATCTGCCTCTACATCATTAAATACCTGAATCAGATGAACCAGACTCATAAGACAACCCTCCCATGTAAATATTAGTAACATTAAACGTTGAAACAGCTGTTTCCTATAAACTCTCTAAGTATAGAATTATTAGGTACGCATCTGGAATCGGCCGGCAATACATAGCCCAGGAACTTTATAAGTCTTTTTGCCTCAACATATTCCTCAACTGATTTATCAATCTTTTCCAACAAGGGTATAGCAATATTTTTCAAAACACTCAGTTCATAAACCAAAGATGAATTGAACATTATATCTGCCGCTTCCTGATATGGATAGATATATTTGTCTTCTCCGTTTCTGACTGAGTCCCATCTTTTTATGGTTGTCAGGGCATCGGTGGAACGGGAATAGTAATCCCTTACCATTCTTCTTATCAATCTCAAATCCGAAGTAGGTATCCTGTTATGATTGTCCAAATTAAGATGTGTCAGAGGACTGATGTATATTTTATATTTTTTCTCCTCATCGATATAATGGGTAAGCCTTTCGTTCAATCCATGTATGCCTTCCACAAGTATCACATGGTCATCCGATATTTTAAGTTTTTTTCCTCTCCATTCCCTTCTTCCCGTATGAAAATTATAATATGGAAGTTCAACTTCCTCTCCATTCATGAGCTTGTTTATGGTGTCATTGAATAACTCTATATCTATTGCTTCAATAGTTTCGAAGTCATAATCTCCTTCTGGAGTTTTTGGAGTATCCTCTCTGTTTTTGAAAAAATCATCTATTGATATAGCTACGGTTTTTAACCCGTTTACCTTTAAATGTATGGCTAACCTCTGAGTAAATGTGGTCTTGCCTGAAGATGAAGGGCCAGATATCAATATCAATTTCTTCTTCTCCCGGGATGAGCATATCTTATCGGCAATCTGGGCCAGTTTTTTTTCATGAAGGGCTTCCGCTATCAAAATCAGTTCATCGATTTTTCCCTTTAGAATAATATCATTAAGCTGGCTTATATTTTCAATCTCCATTATCTTTCCCCATTCTTCAAATTCCCGGTAAACGCTGAACAGCTTTGGTTGATCGAAAAATTCCGGGATTTCTGTTGGATTATCTCTGGTGGGAAAACGCAACACAACTCCTGGGGGGTAATATAATAGCTGAAATTTGTCGAGATAACCTGTTGAAGGCACCAGATATCCGTAAAAATAATCATAATAATCCATACAACTATATATATTGATAGTATCTTTTTGTCTATGCTTCAACAATTCAAGCTTATCATATTGTTGTCTCTGTGAAAAGAGTTCTATAGCTTCTTGTTTTGTATACTTCCTTTTAACAAAGGGCAAATCCATTTCAACTATCTCTCTCATTTTATCTTCAATCTTTTTTACTGTTTCTTCGGATAACTTTCCAGCATTATGTATTTCACAATAGAGACCTTTGCTCAGAGAGTGTTCAACTGTAACTCTGCAACCTTTTAGAACTTCTTTTGCGGCTATGATAAACAAAAAGCTCAAGCTTCTGGAATAAAATCTATTTCCATAAGCGGATGTTATATCTATAAATTTTACTTTGGAATCCTCTTCTAAAGCATAAGCCAGTTCTCGTAAATTATTGTTAACAATAGCGCCTACTATCCTGTACTTATATTGATGTTGTACATCTTTGGCTATATCCAGCAAAACTGTAGATTTTGGATATTCATAAACATTTCCATTATCTAAAGTTACTTTAATCATCTCTACCACGATATACAACCCCTTTGTTATTTTGATTATAACTTATTGTATCATATTTATGAATATTATTTTCAGTTTATTATTTAAAACCATTTTATTCCTTTTCATCAAATTATATATTTTATGAATAAAGTTTTAAAGGAAGGGTAATCATTAAAATAAAACTCTATATATGACATTTGATATGCATGTGTATGACATGAGTTTGAGATGTTGAAAAATACAATAAGTTGTAAATTTATTGTAACAAATTGGATTAAAATATACCAGTTTAAACGTTTATTGTATATAATTAAATTGCAAGGATTAATGGTATATAAGTGCTAATACTCTTTATTCCTCCCCCTCATTCATAAATTTTGCAGCACTTGCGTGTTAGCAAGTGCTGCTGTGATTTTTTGATATTATATTTTTCCTGAGTATATTGCCTCAATATCTATTCCCAAATCTATATCTTGAAACTCCTTAAAATATCTTACTATTGAAACTGCCAATGCATTGGCTGCCTTATCTCTATAGGATTCTTTCTTTATCTCTGCCAATTCTTCCTTGTTTGTTATAAAGCCCAGTTCTGCAAGTATAGCCGGCATTTTGGTTTTATTGAGTACAAAGAGATTAGGTCTAGCTATTGTACCTCTGGATGGCCGTTTTAAAGTTTTTATAAGCTCTTCCTGAAATACTGCTGCTATATCTTTGTTATTTATCTTGTAATTGTCATTTGGAGTATTTGGATAGTATAAAGTTTCTATACCCTGGGTTGTGCTTACAAAAGCATTGAAATGTATGCTCATAAAGAAGTCTGCATAATTGCCGTTTGCCAAATCTGTCCTCTCTTGCAGCGTTGTGTATGTATCATCGGTCCTTGTCATTAAAGTTCTAAATCCTAAAGCTTTCAGTTTCTGTTCCAATCTTTTTGCTACATCAAGATTTAAATCCTTTTCGCATGTTACCTTATCTGCCCCGATTGCTCCGGGATCTTTGCCTCCATGTCCTGGATCAATAGCTATAAGGATATCTCCAGGGGCTTTAGGTTTATATTTCAGTTTGATTTGTACAAGATTAGATATACCTTGAGCTATTGCCTCATATTCCACATTATCCTTTAACTTGATTTCAGCAATAGTATAAATCTGCCCGTTTCTGTTTTCCTTAGCCAGTTTGATATTTTCCAATATATTATCATTTATTCCAATCTGATGTTCGTTTTCATGCTCTATATCTTTTTTAATCTCCACTTTAAGTATTTTATTCTCTTCATTATAATCTATTTTATATTCTGTCTCGTGGTTCAGATTCATATATAATGTTGAAGAATTGTAGTATCTATCATATCCCAAAAAAGAGTATGGCATGTCAGAAATAAGCACTTTGGTTACATTGCCTTCATTTATTACGTTATAATAAGCATCAGATTTAACGTCTACAACAATTCTTGCCGTCCCTACGTCATACTGGCCTGTTCGAACAGCGCTCACTATCGGTGAATCTACCTGAATATTCTGCTCAGAGCTTCCCAGTACCGCTCCTTGGACATCTACCACAATCCTCTTTGGATCATCTAGTTTTATTACCGAGGTATCTACATTTTTCGAACCTTTAATTGTAACTACGTGACTGAAACCTTCCTTTGCTATGGTGATAGGTTCGATAATATTGGCATATACTACAGATATACTCTTTTTGTCCGCAGACTGTACGACCTTTGCTTTCTGCTGATCCTTTAAGTCTACCACTACCCTTGTAATATAAGGTTTGATGCTAAATTGTCCAACTCTTACCCTTATTATCTCATCCTTGTTTATTTCTTTTGATTCAAATTCCGTGGCTGCTATTGCATCAACAACGTCTATTACCATCCTATCTGGATTTGTCAATGTAAAATAGCTATACTCTATAGGATTATCAGCAATGATTTCCAATTGAGGAAAACCGCCGCTGTCATCAAATTTTATATCCTGTATTCTTACAATCATCTTTTCTTTAACTTCCAAAACATTTGTTTCTTTATCATAATAAAAACTATAATCCGTAATATGCTTCTTCAGGAAGGTAAGAGGCACATAAGCCCTTCCGTTTA
>DUSG01000319.1 GCA_012842725.1 Clostridiales bacterium | reverse complement strand
TGCAGCAATAATAATGCTTCTAGCAAATCCTATGCTTATACATAATCCGGGCTTTATTATCTCATTTGCATGTATTTACTCCATAGCTTTTTTGTATAAACCGATGAGTAAGATATCTAAAAACCTACCTTTACCTAGATTTATAAAAGATTCTATCGCTTTGTCTTTGGCAATACAGCTAGGTATAGCTCCAATATTGATTCACTATTTCAATTACTTATCCATAATAAATGTTATATTAAACATTTTTACCGTGCCACTGACGTTTCTAATTATTGCTATTGCATTTCCCGGCATTATTATTGGAAGTATATTACCTACAATATCCACCTATATTTTGGCAGCAGATTACTATCTGATAAAATTATTGTTGAAGGCAATAGAATACTTTGCGAAATTGCCTTTGGCAGGTATTTATATACCTTCATTGCCTATATATATCTATGTGATATACTATGCTCTGATATATGGACTTATCAATGCGAGAAACAAGATTGGCTACTTTGCATGGAAGTGGAGATTACAGATTTACATGACAGTTGCTTTGGTTATAGCTGTAATTGGTATAAAATTTATTACCAATGACAACTTAAGGATTGTTGTGCTGGATGTAGGACAAGGAGATTCCATACTAATTACTACGCCGAAAAGGAAAAACATATTGATAGACGGAGGAGGTTCTTCTTCAGAAGGATATAATTATGATGTAGGTTCAAAGGTAACAGTTCCTGCTTTAAGGAAGCTCGGCATATGGCATATTGATACTATAATATCTTCACATATACATGACGACCATCTGGAGGGGCTCATAAGGGTGGCTGAAGAATATAAAATAAAAAATTTAGTGTTGCCAAGGGTTCCGTATAAGAGCGAAAAATTAGATATGCTGATTGATATTGCAGAGAGAAAAGATTCAAATATATTCTATGTTGGTGAAGACGATAGATTAGTTTTAGAAAAGGATATATCTATGGAAATTTTATTACCTTCAAAGGAACTTTTGATTGGAACAAACTCTGATGAAAACAATAATTCTATTGTTGCTAAGCTTAACTATAAAAATTTTGCTATGATATTTACAGGAGATATAGAAAAGGAAGCAGAAAGACGCATTATAGATAAAGACATAAAATCAGTGGTTCTGAAAGTAGCTCATCATGGCAGTTCAACTTCATCAACCAAAGAGTTTTTGGATAAAGTATCTCCTATCATATCCATTATATCGGTAGGGAATAATGTTTATGGACATCCATCCGGTGAAACATTAAAGAGTATTGAGGAAATAGGTTCCGCAATATACAGAACGGATATGCACGGAGCAGTAAAAATAGTCACTGATGGCATTAAACTAAAAGTAATTACAGTGAGATAGAAGGATATGGATTTATTTATGAGGAGGACTTATATGTACAGAAGTTTTATAAATGACTTAAAAAATGAAGGAATTGGGAGTTTATATTTACTATATGGAAATGAAAGGTTTTTATTGGACAAAGCAGTGGAAGAGCTGAAAAGCAGAATTGTAAGTGGTTTTCCGGAGCTTAATCTTACAATATTTGAAGATGATACTTTGGATTTCAATGACTTGATTAATGCCTGCAATACATTACCTTTTGGCAGTGACAGAAGACTGGTGTTGGTTAAGGATTATAAAGGACTGACTTCAAAATCAAAAAAATCAGCAGAAGGTACAGATGATGAATTAGATGATAATGAAGAAACCAATGATTTTGATTCTATTTTTCAATTGTTGGATTCAACTTGTTTAGTATTTGCAAATCATGGTGATGTAGACAGAAGAAAAAAACTGGTAAAAATCATAAATAAAACGGGAAGAGTATATAAATTTGAAAAGGTAGACAGAAATGAATTGATGCAGTGGGTAAAAGGTCATTTTAGAAGAGCTGGTAAAGAAATAAAGCCTTCTGCCATTGAGTATTTTGTGGACAATATAGGGTATTTGAACAAAAATTCGGATGCCAATCTTTATCATGTCCAGAACGAGATAAAAAAAGTTCTGGCTTATGGAAAGGATGATAGAATAGTTACTGAAGAACATTTTAAGCAAATTCTTAAAAGAAATATGGAGAATGACATTTTTAAGCTCATTGATGCCTGTTGGCATAAAGATATTTCCAAAAGCCTTAAAATATACAATGACTTGTTGTTATCAGGAGAATCATCATTTGGAATTTTGGCCATGATTTCAAAAGGCATAAAAAATTTAATTCAGATTAAAGAGCTTAGAATTAAAGGTTTAAATGAGAAAGAGATATCAAAGACTGCACAGATACATGAATATACTGTCAAGTTATATTTGAAACATATTGACCAAATGGATTTTGAGGTATTAGAGAATGCTTTTAATAAATGTGTAAATTCTGAAATAAATATTAAGTCAGGCAGGATAAATGAACGGCTTTCATTGGAAATGTTATTAACATCTCTGTTTCAATGATCAATAAGGTTGCAATGTAGGCAAAAAAGCTAACACCCTGGCAAAATGCCAGGGTTATTATCATAATATGATTACATTGCAGCCTTTAATTTATTTGAAAGTCTGGATTTCTTTCTAGCAGCTGTATTTTTGTGGATAGTACCTTTTGCAGCTGCCTTGTCTATTAGACTAACAGCTTTTCTATATAGGATCTGAGCTTCTTCGAGGTTTCCAGCCTTAACTGAATTTTCGAATTTCTTTATTGCAGTTTTTAAGGAGGACATAATCATTCTATTCCTACGAGTTTTGAACTCTGTTACTCTAATCCTTTTAATTGCGGATTTGATATTTGCCAAAATGTTCACCTCCTTTGAAATCGATTAACAAATGGTATTTTATCACACAGATTGCTAAAAAGCAATAGTTTGATGAAAGTATTG
>DUSG01000062.1 GCA_012842725.1 Clostridiales bacterium | reverse complement strand
CCATTTACAGAGAAGTCTTTTCTTATAAAGTACGACGGATATATAAAAGCAGGAATAGATGCTGGAGATATAGAGATATTGCTTAATGAAGGGAAGACTATAAAGGTAAGATTAAAGAATTCCAAGATACTTGATCATGTCATCGATGAAAAAAGCATATACGTCTATGATGAGAAAGATTCTATTTTCAACAAGATGAGTATAAATGACATATTCAATCAACTGGCTGAGGAAAAAGAAAAGATTGAACAAAAGCTTATAGAAAAGGGCTTTCTAAAAGACACAAATGATAATGTAAGGATGTTTTTGGAAGAGTTTTTGAAAAGCCTGGGTTATGAAAGCATAGAGATAGAATTTGAGCATATAACGTAAAAGTTTGCAGATAAGGCGAAAGCACATGACAGATGTGTTTTCGCCTTATATTTTTATAACAAACTAACAGAAAATTAACAATATATAAAATATACAAAAGTTTATAAATATTACAAAACATAATGCGGAATTTTGTAATATTTACAATTATACCTTATATCATTTATGATAATATATTTAAAAAATTGGAGAGGGAGGGGTTGTTATGAAAAAAATCCTGTGCTTAGTAATTATGATATGCATTTTAGGCGCAATTATTGCAGGTTGTTCAGGCGGACAGAGTACTCAAGTTACGGAAAACAAGCTCAAAATAGCTTATTATGCGTTTATTTCAGAACCTTATATTGATTTTGACCCCAGCGTCGAATACTCCAATGGAATAATTGTTCTACATAACATATACGAGACTTTGACAAGATATGATGTCAACACAGGGAAAATAGAACCGCTCTTGGCAGAAGAATGGACATCCAACGAAGACGGAACAGTTTGGACATTTAGAATAAGAAAAGATGTTAAATTTCATGATGGGGCAGAACTTAATGCAGAAGCAGTAAAAAAATCCATTGAAAGAACAATGGATTTGCAGATGGGAGCTGCATACATCTGGGATTGTGTTGACGAGATAAAAGTCAAAGATGATTATACTGTAGAGTTTGTATTGAGTTATCCCGCGCCGTTGGATTTGATTGCC
This sequence comes from Clostridiales bacterium, assembly GCA_012842725.1. Taxonomy (GTDB): domain Bacteria; phylum Bacillota; class Clostridia; order Lutisporales; family Lutisporaceae; genus Lutispora. The sequence continues at coordinate 7,292 of DUSG01000062.1, read as the reverse complement.
AGCGCAGGGTATGCTGCCTTTATTATTTCTCCAAATGCTGTAGATAAAGACAGTGCATGGTTCAATGAAGGCAATGCGGCAGGTACTGGTCCGTATAAAGTTCAGCAGGTTACAAAAGGCGAAGAAGTCATACTGGCAAAATTCGATGATTATTGGAGAGGCTGGAAGGACAATCAGTATGACAGGGTCATCATAAAGAAGATTCCGGAAAGCTCATCTAGGAGACAGTTGGTGGAAAAAGGCGAGGCTCAAATAACCTCAGGTCTTTCAGTGACTGACATAAAAGCATTAAGGGAAAATCCTTCAGTCAATGTAATAGAAGGAACCAGTTGGACAAATATAATAGGCTTCTTTAATACGGAAAAGAAACCTCTTGATAATGCTGATTTCAGAAGAGCCCTATGCTATGCATTCCCATATGATGAAGTTGTGAATGATATTAAAGAAGGTATGGCATATAAATCAGTAGGCCTGATACCGAGAGGATTATGGGGACATGATGATAATCTGATGCAGTATGAAACAGATCTTCAAAAAGCAGAAGAATACTTAAAGAAGTCGGGAGTAAATCCTGAAGGTTTAAAACTGGAATTGACATTTACATCGGGCACCGAAGAGCTTAGAAATATGGCTCAACTATACCAAGTTAATCTGAAAAAATTAGGAATAGAATTGCAGATACAGGAAATGAACTGGGACAATGTATGGGAGAAATCCAAGAATTCAAAACCGGAAGACAGGCAGGATATTTTGTTCATGCAGTGGTGGCCGGATTATGCAAGTCCTATGAGCTGGTTGTACAGTTTGGTGCATTCAGAGGAAGACATACTGTTTAACCTATCTTATATTAAGGACGAAAACCTTGATGCAATGATAGAAGAAGCAGATATGTTAAGCGCAACGGATAGAGCGGAAGCGGAAAAATTAGTCATAGAAGTTCAAAAGGAAGTCTTGGACAAAGCTTATTTTATACATGCATATGATGACAAATCGGTGTGGGCAGCGGATGCTGGCTTTAAAGGCTTTAAACCTAACCCTGCATATGAAGGTGTAGTGTTCTTCTATGATACCTACTATGAATAAAGATTAGTCCTATTTTTGGAGGTTACTATGATATCTTATATTATCAGAAGATTGTCATTGGGGATAATAGTTTTGCTCGGAGTAATAACCATAACATTCACAATAGCCAGAATAATCCCCTCGGATCCCGCTGCCAAGTGGGCGGGACCGAGGGCTACACAGGAGCAGATACAAAAAGCGAGAGAACATTTGGGGTTGGATAAACCTTTGATTGTTCAATACTGGAGATATCTTAAAGATTGTATCAAAGGAGATTTAGGTTATTCTCTCCGTACCCATCAACCTATCAAAGAGGAATTGAAGGCATTTATTCCGGCAACTCTGGAACTGGTCATCATAGCGTTTATTTTTGCAACGATAATAGGCATACCTTTGGGCATATATTCAGCAAAGATGAAGGATCAGCTGCTGGATCATCTTAGCAGGTTATTCTCAATTGGAGCGGTTTCTCTACCTACATTCTGGGTAGGATTGTTCTTGCAACTTATATTTTATAATAAGCTTGAATTATTACCTCTTGGAGGACAGGTCAGTAATGAAATAAAGATTTTGTATGAAATTCCCAGAGTAACCGGCATGCTTCTTTTTGATTGCATTCTGACATCAAATTGGGTTGTATTTTTTGATGCGTTGAAGCATTATATCCTTCCATGTATTACCATAGCCCTTTATCCAATCGGTCTTGTAGCCAGGATGACCAGATCGGCGTTGCTTGAAGTATTGAATGAAGACTATATAATTGCTGCCAAGTCATATGGCTTGAAAGACAGAAAAGTGCTTTGGGTATATGCATTGAAGAATACTCTGGGCTCTACTGCTATAGTTTTGACCTTATCCCTTGGATATACTTTGGTGGATACCTTCCTGGTGGAAGCCATATTCAGTTGGCCAGGATTAGGAAATTACGTGGCTACTGCCGTTACTACCCTTGATTATCCTGCCATCATCGGTGTAACCATATTTTCAACGGCTTGCTATGTGATATTGAATTTGGTAGCAGATATAATTATAGCTTTAGACCCAAGGGTAAGGCTTTAGGAGGTGGATTATGGACAGCAGAATATACAATCTGATGGAAATAATCAGGCCTAGGGTAAAAGAGGTAGGTTTCTCCTTTTATCTTTTAAAGAAGAATAAGCTCACTTTAGCTGCTTTTTATGTAATTGTGGCTTTATTTGTACTGGCTATATTAGCACCTTATATAGTTCCTTATCCATCACATATAAGCGATGAAGCCAATGTTGCCAATAAACTACTGCCTCCGTCTGGTGAATATTTGTTCGGAACCGATGAGCTCGGAAGGGATATATTCAGCAGGGTAATATACGGTATTAGAATATCATTGACTACTGCAATCCTGGCAGTTGGACTTGCCATAATTATAGGAGTACCTTTGGGAGCAATAGCAGGTACTATTGGCGGATGGGTAGACGAAGTTATAATGAGGATTACGGATATTTTCCTAAGCTTTCCCCCCTTGCTCTTGGCGATAGCCATCGTATCCATTGTAGGCTCAAGCCTTAATAATGCAATTATAGCCATAGCTTTGTCATGGTGGCCCTGGTATACAAGACTTGTCAGAGGTCAGGCCGTTTCTCTTAAAGAGAGGAAATTCATACAGGCAGCAGAAGCCATCGGAACTTCAAAATGGAAGATTATATTCAGCCATGTTGTGCCTAATACCATATCTCCTGTCATAGTTCAGGCTTCCATGGACATGGGAGGAGTCATACTCACAATCGCATCACTCAGCTTTCTTGGCTTAGGAGCTCAGGCACCGACACCCGAATGGGGACTTATGATAAACACAAGCAGAAACTATTTTCTCAATGCATGGTGGTACAGCATATTCCCTGGTTTAGCCATATTTATAACCGTGCTTGCATTCAATCTCCTGGGTGACGGATTCAGAGAAATAATGGATCCTAAGACCAGAAAGAGATAGGAGGTAGCAGTGTTGAGCGCGTATTTTGAAATAAGGAATCTAAAGATTGACTATAAAACCTATGAAAAACAGCAAAATGTATTGGATATAGAGAGGATAGCCATCGAAAAAGGAAAAACTTATGGGGTAGTAGGTGAAAGCGGTTCAGGTAAAACGGTTTTGGCATTGGCTATAATGGGGTTATTGCCTTGTCCTCCCGGAATTATAAAAAGCGGGGAGATAATTTTTGACGGTGAAGATTTGCTGAAAAAGAACAATAAAGAGATGGCACAAAAATACAGGGGCAGAAGGATTGCCATGATATTTCAGGACCCTATGTCAACTTTGAATCCGGTTTTTACTGTAGGGTATCAGATGATGCAAGTTATAAGGCAGCATCAGAACCTGAACAAAAAAGAAGCGTATAAGAAGGCAATTGAAATGATACAGGTTGTCAAATTGCCGGATGCAGAAGATATAATGAAAAAATATCCTCATCAACTCAGCGGTGGTCAAAGACAGAGGATAATAATTGCAATGGCTTTGGCATGCGGTGCAGAATTTCTGATAGCTGATGAACCTACCCGAAACCTTGATGTTACAATACAGGCAAGCATTCTTAAGTTAATGAAGGAACTGCAAAAGAAATTCGGAGTCACAGTGCTTTTCATAGCTAATAACCTGAGCCTTGTATCTACTTTTTGCGATGAAATAGCCATTCTTCATGACGGTAAAATTGCTGAGCAGGGCAGAGTAAAAGATGTGATTGGATCACCACAGAATTACTATACAAAGATTCTAATTAATTCGGTGACTAAGGGAGAAAGTGTTGTTAGAAAGAAGCAGGAAAGGGATGAAGTCCTGCTTGAGGTGAAATCTTTAAAGAAGTATTTTCCCGTGAAGAAAAGGAAATCCGAAAGACTGTTTGTCAAAGCAGTGGATGATGTGGATTTAAAAATATACAAAGGTGAGGTAGTGGGTATAGTCGGAGAATCAGGATGCGGGAAATCCACATTGGTAAATACCATATTGAATCTGCATGAACCCACTTCAGGAGAGGTGCTGTTTGAAGGCAAGAATATATTCCAATTGGATAAGAATCAACTGCGTAAAACTCGAAAGGACATACAGATAGTTTTTCAGGACCCTTACTGGTCGCTCAATCCAAGATGGCTTGTTAAAGATATTGTTTCCGAACCTATAAAGGTCCATGAAAAACTGAACAGCATAAGCATATTAAAAAGAGTTGAAGATTTGCTGGAACTTGTTGGCTTGCCAAAAAGCAGCGCGTTCAAGTACCCACATGAATTCAGCGGTGGTCAGAGACAGCGAATTGCAATAGCAAGGGCACTGGCAGTAAATCCTAAACTGGTGGTACTGGATGAGCCGACATCATCTATCGATGTGATTTCACAAGCACAGATTCTGGAACTGTTGAAGGAACTCAGGGAAAGATTGGGATTAACGAATATTCTCATATCCCATGATTTGAGCGTAGTAAATTATATGGCTGATAAAGTTATAATTATGTATCTTGGAAAGATTGTTGAATATGGTGATGCTGCTGAAGTATTTAAAAACCCGCTTCATCCATATACAAAAGCACTTTTCAATTCAATACCGACATTGGAAAGCAGCGATATTGAGTCATTGGCCACATTGGAAGGAAATGTGCCAAGTGCTATAAATCCCCCATCTGGCTGCAGATTTCATACAAGGTGCAGCATGGCTAATGAAAGATGCAGCAGAGAGATGCCAGTCATGAAGGAGTACAGCAATAATCACAGCACGGCATGCTTTTTATATGAACAATAGGAAGCAACAGAATACGTATTGAGAAAAGAAAAAACTCCTGTGAATGCTGATAACGAATATACCTAAGGTATGATAGAGGAGGAGAGTTATGATAAGGCTAAACAAGAAGGATTTATTCGATATATTATATGGATGCACTATTCTGGGAACCGGTGGTGGAGGTAGCCTGGAACAGGGATTGGAAAATGTTTATAAAGCTATTGATGAAGGAAAGGAATTCATATTAGTGGATTTTGATGAACTGGATGATGAGGATCTAATAGCCACTCCATATTATTGTGGAGCCGTATCCCCTGAAACGGAGGAAGATAGAAAAAAATACGAAAGACTGCCTTTGGCAGAGGAATTACCCCATGTTATTGCTTTCAGAAATCTGGAGAAGCATATAGGAAAGGAAATAAAAGCCGTCATATCTACGGAACTTGGTGGAGGGAATACGGCAGTAGCCTTTGAAGTTGCAGCCTGGACAGGAAAATATATTGTTGACGGTGATCCTGCCGGCAGGTCTGTGCCGGAGTTACAGCACAGTACATATTATCTGAACAACGTTCCAATACAACCTATGTCTCTCGTAAACGAGTTCGGAGAATCCATAATCATAACGGATGTGGTGGATGACAACAGAGCAGAAGATTTAGTCAGGGCGTTGGCTGTAGTAAGCAATAATACAATTGCCGTAGTGGATCACCTAAATACGTCAAAAGTGTTAAAGAATTCGGTAATCAGAGGAGCCATATCTTATGCGTGGAAGATAGGCAAGGCATTTAATTCTGCAAAAGTAGAAGGCTATGATGTGGTGGATGCCGTTATAAAAGCGGGGGACGGAGTTAAGCTTTTCAGCGGAAAAGTCATAAAAAACGAATGGAGTACGGAAAAAGGATTCACCATCGGTGAAGTTGTAATAGCTGGGGATGGCGATTACGAAGGTCATAAATATAAGATATGGTATAAAAATGAGAACATAATTGCATGGCGTGACGATAAAATAGATATAACCGTACCGGATTTGATATGTTCCATGGATGTTTCAAGGCAAGAACCAATATTAAATCCTCACTTTGAAGAAGGAATGAATGTTGTGATATATGCGCTGCCTGCACCGGTAGAGTGGACTACGGAAAAGGGTTTGGAGGTATTTGGGCCAAGGAGTTTCGGCTTTGATACTGATTGGTTATCTCCCTTCAGATAAAATGAATAAAAACTATTATAATATCTTTTTAAGCCACATTATATATGCTAAAATTAAGTAACACTATACCTTGATATATGAGGGGCTGTGTCTAATGTTTATAACCGTAGAAGATGCACTTAGGCTGCCGTCATTTAGTACAGCCAGGGTTGTCGCAGGAAAAAACGGATTGAATCGCAGAATATATAGAGTCAGTGTGGCAGAATGTCCGGAGTTTCCCATCGATGTCAGTACCGCAGGCAGAAACAATCTTCTTTTTATAGACGGTGATTTTATTATAACCAGTTTCTATGCTATAAAGGATAAACCAGAAGAAATGCTTGATACAATAGAGTTATACAACCAATTTAATTCTAGCGGCATATGTATTGCTTTACGCTATGTGGAAAAAATCCCTCAGGAAGTAATAGAATATGCCAATGAAAATGCATATCCAATCATTGTAATCAGCAGAGAAGTGGCTTATGCCAGTATGATAACGGATATAATGAGATCTATCTATGGACAGTACAACCAACAGGCGGTGCTTGAACTACTGGACAAAATACTTACAGGAAACTATCAGGGAGATGAGCTGAAAAAACTGGCTTATTCATTATATTCGGGATTCAAAAATAATATCATGGCTTTCTGCATAAAAATATTGGGAGATCAGGATGTAAAACATACAGATTACCTGGTAAGAAGAATAAATAATAATCAGTTGTTTTATTGTGTAAACTATTATAATAAGATTATTGCGTTTTCCACTCAATCAAAAAAATTTAAGGATTCATCAGTAGAGAACATAAAAGAAGAGCTTATAGAGATTATAAATTCAAGCAAATTGGATTATTGTATGGGAATCAGCGGGCCTTATAACGGGCTTCAAAATATAAAAAAGGTCATAGAAAACGCAATAGCAGCGTGTGAAGTTTCGGATATACTTAATCAGAAGGTGGTAGACTATGAAGAAATAGGCACTTATAAGCTGATTATGAAGGTTAAAGAACAGGATTTTCTGCCGGACTTGTATGAAAGCCTGGTTAAACCCATAAAAGATTATGATGATGAGAATAATACAAATCTTTTTGAAACCATCATATGTTTTGTGAAAAATGATGCGGATATAAAAAACACAGCCGATGAGTTATATCAGCACAGCAATACCATCAGATACAGAATATCAAAAATTAGAGAACTGCTTGGAACCGATAATAATACATTGAAATTCTATGAAGATATTAATATGATATACAAGCTTTATAAAATGTTAAATAAGATATAAACATATAATATAAT
>DUSG01000318.1 GCA_012842725.1 Clostridiales bacterium | reverse complement strand
TTTTGATTTCTCTTATATTTTTTATATTTCCCTTTTCCAGTTCCCACTGTGCTTTCATGGAATCGCTTTGAGCCTTTAATTCTGAAAGCTCCTTATTCAGCATCTCCAATCGTTCTATTGTATGTCTGTCATTTTCTTTCTTAAGGGCTTCCTTCTCAATTTCCAACTGCATTATTCTTCTCATTATCTCATCCAGTTCTGCAGGCATGCTGTCGATTTCCGTTCTAAGCATTGCTGCTGCTTCATCAACAAGATCAATGGCCTTATCGGGAAGAAATCTGTCGCTTATATATCTGTTTGACAGCACGGCTGCAGAAATCAATGCATTATCCTGAATTCTGACTCCATGATGTACTTCAAATTTCTCTTTCAGTCCTCTGAGAATAGATATGGTATCTTCCACTGACGGAGGTTCAATTATTACAGGCTGGAATCTTCTTTCTAATGCTGCATCTTTCTCTATATACTTCCTATACTCATCCATTGTGGTTGCACCAATACAATGAAGCTCTCCTCTTGCCAGCATCGGCTTCAATAAGTTTCCTGCATCCATTGCTCCTTCTGCCTTGCCTGCGCCTACAATATTGTGTATTTCGTCTATAAAAAGTATTATATTGCCATCAGAAGCTTCAATCTCCTTTAATACAGCCTTCAATCTCTCCTCAAACTCACCTCTGTATTTAGCACCTGCAATAAGTGCTCCCATATCCAGTGAAAATATGGCTTTTCCTTTCAAACTATCAGGTACGTCACCTTTCATAATTCTCTGCGCCAATCCTTCTACTACTGCTGTTTTGCCAACACCTGGTTCTCCAATCAATACAGGATTGTTTTTTGTCCTCCTGGAAAGTATTCTTATTATTCTTCTTATCTCAGCATCTCTTCCTATAACAGGGTCGAGCTTTCCTCGTCTGGCTTCTTCCACTAAATCCCTACCAAATTTTTCTAATGCCTCATAAGTCTCTTCTGGATTTTGACTTGTAATTCTCTGGTTTTTTCTTATGGCGGAAAGCTCTTTTAAGAACTTATCTTTAGTTATTCCATATTTTTTTACAATATTGCTGGAAACACTGTTTCTTTCCTCCATAATTGCTAAATAAATATGTTCTACGCTTATAAACTCATCTTTAAATTTTTCAGCAATTTCTTCGGCATGTATAAAAATTTCTTCAAATCTTCTGGTAACAGTTACATTTACGTTGCCCCCATAAATTTTCGGCAATTTGGATAATTCATCGTTCAAATCCTTATAATAAAAATCGAAAGGAACATTCATCTTGATCAAAATTTTTGATATCAAACTATCTTTTTGCGTTATAAGAGCAAAATGAAGATGTTCAACATTTATGGATTGATGGTTTAGTCTCACAGCTAGATTATTAGACTCAAAAACCGCTTCTTGAGCTTTTTTAGTTAATTTATTTATATCCATACAATCAAACCCCTTTTGACCATCTTTGACCTTTATATATTATTTATATCATAATGCTTAAAACTTTGAAATAGTTTAGAACAATTTTAGAATCCCATATGTGACTGCCTTTTTATAATATATTAGATTATCTGTATCTACCTTTAAAATAATACCAATTGTTTAATTAATTAACATATGAAAACTTTTGATATACATGAAAAATATTACACTAATAATTTAGGTGAAAAAGTAAAATATAATAGCAGGAGGTGATATTAATGGCAAGATCCAACCGCAAAGTAGTACCTCAAGCTTCAGCCGCTCTTGAAAGAATGAAATATGAAGTAGCTTCAGAAGT
>DUSG01000317.1 GCA_012842725.1 Clostridiales bacterium | reverse complement strand
TTAGGTGCAATGAGATTTGACGGTCAAGCTCAATTTCATCCTAGAAAGTATGTTTTAGCATTAGCTAAACAAATATCGGGTAATGGTTCTCATATATTTGAAGGGACAAGAGCGGTGGATATTGAAGAAGGAAAGATTTGTGAAGTTAAAACTGTAGATGGAAAGAAGATAAAAGCTAAATATGTAGTCATTGCTTCACACTATCCCTTTTATGATAGAAAGGGTATGTACTTTGCAAGGATGTATCCTGAAAGATCATATCTTTTGGCATTCAGAATTGAAGGAGCCCCTCCGGAAGGAATGTTCATAAATGTGGAGACCCCGGGAATGACCATCAGAAGCCATCCTCACGAAGGAGAAAGACTACTCATCTTTGGAGGGGAAAGCCATAAGACAGCCCATGGAGAAAATACCTCAAATCATTATGATAATCTGAGAACTCAGGTAAAACAGATTTTCACAGTAAAAGAAGAACTATATCACTGGTCTACTCAGGATTATCATACTTTGGACGAAATACCCTATGTAGGGAAGCTGACATCCGAAACACAAAACATATTTGTAGCTACCGGCTTTAGGAAATGGGGTATGACCAACTCCACTGCGGCAGCTATAATAATTAAAGATTTAATTGTCAAAGGAGAAAGTCCCTGGCAGGATATATACAGCCCTCAAAGAGGAACCACTGTGAAAGCTGCAGGTACTTTTATAGTCCAGAATGCAGATGTAGCAGTACAGCTTATATCTGGCAAGCTTGAAAGTCCGGATGATGAATTGGACATCAAAGAATGTGAGGGAAAAGTTGTTGAATATAAGGGGAAGAGAACAGGTGCCTATAAAGATCAGAACGGAAAGCTGTATTTAGTGGATCTGACATGTACTCATATGGGATGTGAACTGAAATGGAACGATGCAGAGAAATCATGGGATTGCCCCTGCCATGGTTCAAGATTCAATTATGATGGAAGCATTATTGAAGGACCTGCGTTATATCCATTGAATCATCCTGATGAGGGAAGAAATCAGGTAGAGCCTAATGTGTTAAAATAAAGGGACATTAGGCTCCTTTTTGTATGACTTTGTTATCGGGAAAAAACGAAAAACAAGCAGGAGGGAAAGGCTTATTTATGTACAAATCTTAGGAATTATTGTAGAATATATATTGTAAGAGTTTATATAGAGAATACCCCAAAAATAAACAACGATAATTAATTTTATGCTGTACCGGAAGAGTTTGTAAAGGGGGTTAGATATTTGAACTTACTGCTTGAAAAATTCAAAGAAGTTGCCGCATCCGTTTTACCTATAAGTATTCTGGTGATAATACTTAATTTTACATTAGTGCCTGTAGAGGCAGATATGTTTATCAGGTTCCTCATTGGGTCAGTGATGGTTATTATTGGTCTGGGGATATTTCTTTTTGGTGCGGATATCGGTATTACATCAATAGGTAATCTTATGGGTGAAGAGATAGCAAAGACTAATAAAGTTTATATAGTTGCAACATTGGGCTTTATTCTGGGGTTCTTCATTACTATAGCTGAGCCGGATTTGCAAATACTTGCCAATGAAGTAAGCAGTGCAAGCGGCGGAAGCATTCCTGCTCCTTTAATCCTTGTTGTAGTTTCAATAGGTGTAGGAATAATGGTAGCCGTAGGTTTGCTGAGAATTATATATGAAAAACCGTTGAATAAAATGTATACTATAGTTTATTTTATTATCTTTATACTAGGCATATGGGTGTCAGAAGAATTCCTGGCAATTTCTGTTGATGCATCAGGGGCTACCACCGGAGCAATGACCACACCCTTTATTTTGGCATTGGGTCTGGGAGTATCCCAACTGAAAGGTGGAAAAACTTCTGAAGAGGACAGCTTCGGACTGGTTGGTGCTGCATCTGCCGGGCCGATCCTTGCTGTTATGTTGTTGAATATAATTGCAGGCGCAGACAGATTTTCCGGAAAAGCGGAAGTTTTCCGGGCACATAGCGGAATATTAGGGCCATACATCGAGGAGTTCAGCATAATGATTAAAGAAGGGGCCATACCCCTGATACCTTTGCTTGTAATATATCTGGCTTTTGACCTTATAAAGTTTAAGCTCAACGTAAATAGGAGAAGCAGAATATTCAAAGGACTTATCTATACTTACATTGGGCTTGTGCTATTTTTGGTAGGGGTTAATGCAGGTTTTATGGAAGTTGGAAGGGCAATGGGTTATGGTCTGGCTATGCTTGAGCATAACTGGCTCGTACCTGTTGTCGGCTTTTTAATGGGTATGATGGTAGTGTTGGCTGAGCCTGCTGTACACGTTTTAACAAAACAGATTGAGGATGTAACGGCAGGCCATATTCCGAGAAAATTGATACTGTTTGCCCTGTCTACAGGAATTGCTTTAGCTGTTTGCATGTCGCTGCTTAGAATAATGATACCTGAATTGAAGCTATGGCATTTCTTGTTGCCGGGGTTTGCCATAGCCATAATATTAAGTCACATAGTACCGCCTATTTTCGTAGGCATAGCATTTGATGCAGGTGGCGTTGCATCAGGCCCTATGACGGCAACATTTGTACTAGCCTTTGCACAGGGAGCAGCCAGTGCTATTCCAACAGCCGATGTATTGGTGGATGGTTTTGGAGTTATAGCGATGGTTGCCATGATGCCTTTAGTTACATTGCAATTACTGGGGCTTATGTTTAAAATGAAAGCCAGAAAGGAGGGCGCTGAAGCCAATGTTAGTGGAGAATAAAACTTTATCATTGTTTTGCGTAATAGTTAACTTCGGAGATGGAAGCAAAGTATTAAAAGCTGCAAAAGAATTAGGGGTAACCGGAGGGACTTTTCTCATAGGGAAAGGAACGGTAAAAAACAGCATACTGAATCTTTTGGGGCTTGATGAAGTGAGAAAAGAGATACTATTGATGGTGATAGAAGAAAGTTTGGAAGAAAACCTAAACGATTATTTGGCTAAAAAATTCCATTTTGACAAACCTAATCATGGCATAACTTTCTCCATTCCGATTAGCAGTTTAGCTGTCCTTAATGGGCATGAATATATATCAAAACCAAGAATGAGGGGTGCAGATGAAATGCAATATGAAGCCATATTTACGATAGTAGATAAGGGCTTGTCTGACGATGTAATAGAAGCGGCACAATCAGCAGGTGCTACAGGAGGAACAGTGATTCACGGAAGAGGAGCCGGCTCCCATGACACTGCAAAACTATTTAACATAGAGATAGAGCCGGAGAAGGATATAATACTGATATTGTCTGAATCAGAAAAAGCAGCTCCAATAGTGAATGCCATAAAAGAGAGACTGGATATTGAAGAGCCGGGAAAAGGCGTAATATTTGTGATTGATGTCAACAGAACCTATGGGCTATATAAAGGAGATAAATAATGGAGTAATAATTATCTGTTAATAGGAAGGACTTCCTTGATCATAGAAATGATTTCCATGGAAGCCTTCCTTGTTTTTTGAGATATATTTCGGAATCTCATATGAAATGTATGGCAATTTAATTATCAGGCAGGATATAGCAACTAAATAGCAAATTATTATAATACATATTGTCATTTATAGATGTGGGGTGATGAAGTGAAGATAATTCATACAGGGGACTGGCATATAGGAAAAATAGTCAATGAGTATCATATGACCAAGGATCAGGAGTACATATTGAATCAATTGCTGGATATAATCAGGGAGGAAAAACCTCATGCCTTAATTATTGCCGGTGATATTTACGATAGGTCTGTTGCTCCTGTGGAAGCAGTGGAGCTTTTGGACAAGGTACTGGGGAAAATAGTACTGGAGTATGGTGTACCTGTACTTGCCATCGCAGGGAATCACGACAGCCCTGAAAGGCTTAATTTTGGCAGTGAAATATTGAAAACCAAAGGATTGTACATAGAAGGCCTGTTGAAAAAAGAACCCGAAAAGGTTGTATTATATGATGAGTATGGACCTGTGAATTTTTATCTTATTCCTTATGCTGATGCGGCTTTGGTCAGGGATGTTTATGAAGATTCAAATATAAGAAACCAGCAAGATGCCATGAAGGCTATCATAGATAAGATAAAAGCCACCATGAATAGAGATGAAAGAAATGTAATTATAACCCATGGATACATAAGAGGAACGGAAGATCCTGAAACCTGCGA
>DUSG01000009.1 GCA_012842725.1 Clostridiales bacterium | reverse complement strand
TCCTCACCAGATGATCTTCCGGTACCAACTGATCTAGACATAACATCTCTATCTGGCTTCGAATATCATCCTTATCTTTCGTTAACATCTGAAACACCACCATATCAATACTTTACTTTATATATTTGACATAAAAGAAGAGAATCCTTTTTGGTTTAAAGGATTCTCTCAAAAAATATATACTTTGTCTTCAGTCTGAAACTTCCAAGAAATTTTTCTTGGAAGTTTTTTATTTCTTCATTTATTCATCTTTACAACAACTATCATCGCAACATTCATCATCTAACTCAATGGGTTCATGACAATTGGGGCAAAGAACATTTTCTCCCTTATTAAGAACTTCTTCATCCAAATAAACATATTCGTTGCAATGAGGACATTCTACTTCAAAATAGTCATAATCTTCATAATCGTCCTCATCATCTTCATAAAGTTCATCTTCTATGTTTGTAAGATCTTCATCGATTGATTCAACATATTCACTTAATTCTTCTTGAGAATCATACAATTCGTTAATGGCATCGGCAAAATCACCAAGCACTTCAATGATATTGGTAATGATTTTTCCCTCTTTTGTGTTTTCTTCAATTCCTAAACCTTCAACTAGGCCTCTCAAATAAGCTACTCTTTCGTATAGGTATTCCATCGGATTCACTCCTTTCTTTTACTTTTATTTAGCCGGTTGCAGAATGCTGCAACCATTAGAATAGCTTGACTTTTTAATGTTAATCATCTATATTTCACTCCAATGTGGTAAAGTATTATTAGGGGCACAACTCCATAACAACACAAAACCACAAAGGAGGAAATAGCTTTGTTTTGTTTATCTGAATCTAAGCAACTCAACTTTTTTGATCAAATTTCTGAGCTTAATAATCTATCTTTTCAAAAACCCGTTAAGTTCCTTAAACTTCTCAAAGATAACTTTGATATCAACACCTTTATACCAACATCCTTTGTTAATAATTATTATAGTAATATCGGCTGCGGCAGAAATTTCAATCTCTCTTCTGTTCTTGCTTCTCTTCTCATTATGCATTTTTTCAACATCCCTACTGTCAGTCTCCTTTGCATCTTTTTATCTTTGTCTTCTGAAATTAGAGACTTCTGTCAGTTTGATGACTGTGTTCCTGATGAATCTTTTTTCAGTAGGTTTAAAATCTCTTTCGAGAAGGATATCGCAAACCTTTTTGATGCTATGGTCCCATATATCATTGATATTTGCAGCCAGATGGATGAATCTCTCCCAAGCAGTTCTACCGCTAAAGGTCTTAGTTCCATGCTTATTTATGATACTTCCGGTTTAAAGCCTAAAGTTAAAGAAAACAACCCTAAAACCCTGGTCTCTGAAATCAACAAGCAAAAAGCATTTGCCAAAACAATCAACAACGATAACTTTAATCCCTACGCCGCTGCTTACAAGAATATGCCTAAACAATCTTCTTCCAATCCCAATATTAAACTGGATTTTGTCAACGGTCATTTCGGTTATTTCTACAAGTTTGGCTTGCTTACCAATGGTTTTGGAATTCCTCTTCACATCCATTTCTTTGATGATGCTTTCTATTCTTCTGTATCTTCTGATTTCGATACACCTGAAGACCAAAAGTATACTTTTGACAATGCTTCCCTTAAGCCTGTGCTGGCTCCCTTTCTAAATTCCCTACCAAACTCGAAATTTAAATATTTCCTTGCTGATTCCGAGTTTGATAGTTATGATAATTTCGGTTTTTTAAAAAGCTGTAACTTTGACAAGGTTTTTATCCCGCTGAACCCCAGAAATTCAAAGGGTATGGATTCTTCTATCCAAAAAGTTGATTCGGATGGTACTCCCCTTTGTCCTTTAACACAAGACCCCTTCTTGCCTGATGGTTCCTGCAAAGGTAAAACCAGAAGCTTCAGGCTCAAATACATATGTCCTAAATCTGTCAGAGTGGGAAGCAACTACAAGTGCCTTTGTGAAACGCCATGTAAACCCACTAAAAGCACCGTAACCTGCTATAAATACCCACACAAGGATTTCAGACTTTATCCAGGTATTCAAAGATGCTCCCAAGAATGGGAAGAAACTTACAAGCATCGTGCGGCTATTGAAAGAACTCTTGCCTCACTTAAAAAGAATCCTGCTGTTGAAACACCAAGGACTGTTAATACTACAAGCATGCGCTCCGACTTATACCTAGTTGCCATTACAAAGCTTATCACTGTTATTATCGCTCATGCTATCGACAAACCCCAGTATTTGAGGAGTATCAAAAGGCTGCTCAAATTTGCAGCTTAGCAAACTTATCCACAAAGCAGAATCACCCAATCTTTTAATTTCAAGCCTTTGAATCCATAAGGCTTTTTTGTCATGTCTTCAAAAACACTCCATTATGATTTTTCTTTAAAAGTTATCCACAGTTGCTTCTTTTTTTACTTCCTTTTTACTTCTTTTTCATTCTGCAATCGTCTATTTACTTTTATTATTTCACTAAAGCCTTTCCATATATTCACCGGTTCTTGTGTCAACTCTAATCTTATCGCCAGTGTTAATAAACAAAGGTACATTAATAGTTATACCGGTTTCCAATGTAGCAGGCTTAGTAGCACCTGTTGCGGTATCACCTTTGAAGCCAGGCTCAGTATGAATTACTTCCAGTTCAACGAAATTCGGAGCTTCTACTGAGAATGCTTCCCCTTTATAAAATTTAATAATAGCTGTATCGTTAGGTTTTATGTACATTATCGCATCTTCTACTTGTTCTTTACTCAAAGGTATTTGCTCATAGGTTTCATTGTCCATGAAATAATATAATCCACCATCTTCATAAAGATATTGCATTTCTTTTCTTTCAATATGTGCCTTAGGAAACTTGTCAGTAGGATTGAAAGACTTCTCAATTACTGTACCAGTCATTATATTCTTTATTTTAGTCCTAACAAAAGCAGCACCTTTTCCAGGTTTTACGTGTTGAAAATCAATTACAATATATACTTGCCCATCCATTTCAAAAGTTAAACCTTTCTTGAAATCGCTTGCTGATACCATAAAGTATTCCTCCTATCAACCATATATAAATATTATTAACAAAAAAATATTAAAAATTATAATTCTATAAGTTCCTTTGGGGACCTATTTAAAACTATGGGACCCTCTTTTCCTACCACAATCAAATCTTCAATTCGTACACCACCAAAGCCAGGAATATAGATGCCTGGTTCATTTGTTACTACCATATTTTCTTCCAAAATCCTATTGCCTGCAGGTGAAAGCCTAGGCTCCTCATGTATTGCCAAACCAACCCCATGACCTAATCCATGTCCAAAATTATCCCCGTATCCAGCTTCAGCAATTATATCTCTTGCTATTTTATCTACTTCTTTACCTAGAACACCTGCTCTAATATGTAACAAGGCTTCTTTCTGGGCTTTCAATACTATATTGTAAATCTTTCTCTGCTCGTCTGTAGCTTTACCAACAACTATTGTTCTTGTCATATCTGAACAATATCCATTATATACACATCCATAGTCTAAGGTCAATAAGTCACCATTATTTATTTTTTTATCAGTAGCTACTCCATGAGGCATAGAAGATCTATGGCCTGAAGCGATAATAAACTCAAATGAGTTATTTGAACTGCCGTGCTTTTTCATGAAATATTCAAGTTCCAATGCTATGTCCTTTTCCTTAATACCAGGTTTAATATAGTTTAAAATATGTGAAAAAGCCAAATCTGCAATTTCTGCAGCTTTTTTTATGTTTTCCAATTCATCATCATCTTTTATAATTCTTATTTCCTCAGCTTTTTCTTTTAGGGGAATTATCTCAGTTGTATCTTTTATCTTTTCCCTCAATTTTTCATAAAACTCCACAGTCATGAAGTTATCTTCGAAAGCAAGTCTTTTTATTTTATATTTTTTTATAGTATTAGATAAGTAATCCACCAATGGGCTTTCATTTTTTATTATTTCAAAACCTTTACACTGCTCAGAAGCTTGTTCAGTATATCTAAAGTCAGTAACAAAACCAGCTTCTTTTTCACTAATTATCACATATCCTGTAGAACCTGTAAAACCACTTAAATATCTTAAATTTTCAGGTGAATACGCAATTATTCCATCTGCATTAATATTTTTTATTATTTCTCTAATCCTAGCTATTCTTTTTGTCACTTGTAATCCCCCTATTTAAAACTCTCTTTAATATTATCATATCTGTTCTTATATGAACAGAAAATATTTATTATTTCTTTTGCAACAATATTAGGTGATTTATCATCAATATTTATCTCAAAATCTGCTTCTCTATAGAAAACTAATCTGCTTTCATATAGTTTTTGTATCTTGTACATATCTTCATTTTTTAGTAATGGTCTGCTTGATAAAACATCATCTGTCAATATTTTTTCCAAAGTAGCATTTAGAAAAAAAACAATGCCTAAACTTTTAAGATTCAAAATATTAGTAGGGTTTATAAAGGCTCCTCCTCCAGTTCCTATGACCTTATTCTCCATATTAAGTAAATTTTTTATAACTTCTCTTTCAATATATCGAAAATATCTATGACCATAATATCGAAAAATATCTTCTATCTTAAGACTTAATTTTCTTTCTATCAGAACATCTGTATCGATATAATCCATCCCCGTTATTTTACATATTTCCTTGCCAACCGTTGTTTTACCGCTACCGCTAAACCCTACCAGCACAATATTCACTAACCCTCACTCTCTTCATGTCTTGGATTCTCTTTTACAATCATTGCAGCTTTAACGATTTCTTTTTGAACATCTACTTCAAACTGTAATTCCAATTCGTTTAGCTTTGAATATAGTATACCCTTATTCGTCACTACATATCGGGGAGGTAAATTGTTCAAAGCGATGGCTTTAACATCAAGTCTACATTTTTCACAATTGCACATGTCTATAGATTTAATTATTGCATCAATTTTTAAATCTATAACATGTTCCATATAATTTTTTACACAATACATAAATAACACCTTCCTGTTTATTTCATTTTATATCCACTATTTATTTGATTTTTAAAAAGTACCCTACCAGTACCTGGTACAACTGTTATTTCAGTATATTTACCATCGTTTTTTACCACATTAATTGTACCACCACTTGTTGAAGGAGCACCATTGTAAGAAAAAAATATCATGTTGTCTTTAAAATTCTGATATAATGAAAAATTACTATCTAACCTAACTTCTTTAATAATTTTTGAACCTTCGAGAATTAAATATCTATTCCTTTGAAAAAAAATACGTAGTATATCACCTTCAGTCATTGCTATATACCTAATGTACCTTATATCATCTCTTAAATTTTTTGATATTGTTATAAGCTTATAACTGCTCATATCTATTTTGGGTAAAGCCATCAGCATCAAAAGTGAAAGCATTCCGACTGTAACTATCAATTCTATTAAAGTCAATCCTGCTTTACTCTTTGCTTTTTTCAATACTAGTTCCTCCTATGTGAGTTTCTGAAATAATATGAATTTTCAAAAGTCAAAATATTACCTTCTACCTTAAGATCAATTTTTATTTTTATGCCATTTGCCTCAGTATACTTTTTATCACTAGGTATAGGCTCTACTTCTATACCATCTATATAATTTCCTAATTCATCTGCTGCTCCTCCTGTCAAACCAATACCATATTTCAGATTATAGTAATTATTTTTACTGTCTTTACTTAATGAAAAAATATATCCTTTATCCGAACGTTCAGGAGGATTTTTGAATATTATTTTGCTTATATAAACTCTTTCATTTGTATTATGTTTCTGAAAACCTTCAATATCCTGCAAATACGAAACACCTATCGATTCAATAATTTTTGATTCCATAAAATCTAATATAAATTGTGCTTGCTGCTGCATTTCAATTTCAGAATCTAATTTACTTATGTTATTTATATTTGATGATACTGCATAAAAAACAAGAAAAATAATCATGCTTAAGATGGGTAGTACAGTAAGGACCTCTATAATAATAAACCCATTGTTTTGTGAAGTATAATAAAACAAAAACTTACCTTTCCACTTTCCAATCATATATGTTTACCAGATCCTCCGAACTTACTTCTCTATACAATTCTTCGTCTTCAGGTATTGAAATATGACATACTAAAACAATCTCTCTTTTTATTTTACCATTAGTGCTGCATGATTTAATATTTAATTGTAAATAGTTTAGCTTATTAAGCATTTCTGCATTAATTGACGTATTATCCATATTACAAATAACATATCTGCTCTTATCTTCAAGTACTGCTACTAAACCTTGATTTTTTTCTTGTTCGTAACTGTTTCCATATAAAAAGTCAATATAAGCCATTTTAGGATTATCGCTATTCCGAGCATACTCCAACGCTAAATCAACAAAATCTCGAATCATTGCATAGGCTTCTTCCAAAGCATTTTCTGCTACGTAATAAGTATTCTTTGATTTTTTATTTATATTTTTCATTTTAGTATTCATTACTGCAGTAGATAGTAATATTGTAGCAAAAGAAATGATTAAAGAAGATAAAAGCAATAATAAAACAATTATAGAACCGTTTTTTGATTGAAAAGGATTGGCCATATTACTATCACCAATTATTTAACAGCTTTAACCCCTTCTAATTTTTCTAAAACCCTATCATCTTTATGTACACTTATCACAATTCTGTAGACTGGACTTTTGTATTCTTCAACTTTAATAATTTTTTCTTCAATAGTAAAATTTTCATATTCGTATTTTCTATATCCTTCACTTATTTCTCTCGATGCTTTAATTTCTTCAAGCCTTTTTTGTGCTATAGTTGTTGCTATATAATTATATCTTGTATCATAAGAATTCTTCGCGATTGTAGTTATTAGAAATGAGATAGATATATATAGAATTAAAAAAATAACCATTGAAAACATGATTTCTATAATCGTAAATCCAGAATTAAATTTAGTTTTCTTCACCAGAACTCACACCATAGAAGTTTTTATAACTAGTTCTATATATTCACTATAAACTTCATAATTCCTCCAATTTCTTTTTAAAATTTGGAGAAATTATGAAGTTTATTATATTAATTGTTATTCTTTCAAATAATAAAGCATATATATCATTTCAGCTCTTGTAATATAATAATCCATAGAGCTAAGACTCATAGACCTTTTGTCTTTGTTCCACATCATTTTCTTGGCAATTTCAATCCAACTAAAGTTGGCATCATATATTTGTTTAATAATATCTTCAATCTCTTTATAAGTTATTGGAACATCATAGTCTCCTTCTAAAATTAAATCAGTATTAAATACGTCATTTATTAATTCAACAGCTTGTCCTCTAAAAATGGGAGTATCAGGTCTAAATGTATTATCTTCATATAGCTCGACTATTCCTCTTTTCAAGTATGCATTAATCTCTTCTCTGGCCCAATGCCCTCTCAAATCAAGCGGATTTATACTTTTTTTGTCTATAAATACTCCAAAAATCATACCTTTGTTGCTAATCGTTTCAGGTTTAATATAAGTACTTATACTATCTTGCCCAATTCTATAAGTTGTTGGCATATAAATCCATTTATTATCAGAATACTTGTAAATACCTGCATTTTCCCTACCAAAATATTTAAAACTCAATATTATTGGTTTAACATTGTTCGTATTTTCACTTGTATTCACAATCTGAATACTATAAATATCAGATGCCTGAATATATCTGTCTTTAGGAGGCATGACAATTTGACTGTTTTCATAAATCTTTTCGATAGTTAACAAAACGTCTTTATGGAAGCTACCTTTATCAATATCAATATATACCTTTTTATCAGAAGAAACTATTTGGGCTCCACTTGTTGGTACAATTTCAACTGTAGTCATTTCAATAAAATAATCATATCGACTCTTTTGATATTCTTCTATGTATCCAATTTTAAAACCTTCTCTGTAACCGCTTATAAACCCTCTCTCGTAATTATCATTCTCATAAAACAACTTGTAATGGTTTATAATATCTGTATCAGTAATTTCGTACCTGTTTACATTATTACCTACACCTTTCATAACATCTATCTTTGCAGTATTTTTTCCTTTAATCGAACCAATATCAAATCCATGGCTATATCCTTTTTCAAATTGAAATGTACTATATTCAAGTCTTGCCATTCTGAATGCTTCTTCGTAACTCTTTCTATAGCTTTTCTTGAAGGCTGAAATAAATGCATTTGAATATCCATTATAATCTTTTGACAAAGAAAACATTGATATTATCTGCTTATCTGAAGGCAAATTTCTGGTCCATTGATTATCTCTTCCCATATAGTAATCATATTTTCCATTGTTAGCACCCATAATTTTACCTAATTTTTCTCCATCCACAGCACCTTTTTCTATTGCATCCATATAAGGTTCATATTTTACTTTTCTGTATCCGTTCTCATAGCCTTCTTTAAATTTCGTTATAAAAGTACTTATAAAGCTATTTTTATAATCATCAGGTTCTTTTATTAAATCAAAAATATTTTTAATATCTGATGTAGAAGGAACGCTGTTTGTCCACTTATTTGGCTTGCCATGAAAAAAATCAATATAACCTTGAATTTCACCCATTGCAAATCCAAGCTCTTCAGCATAATTAAATGAAGTTTCTTTTTTAGCGTTTGACTTATCATAAGCCATATTATAACCATCTCTAAAACCAGCTTTATATCCTGATATAAAGTCATTTATATAGTCACTGTCCTCTCCTTCTAAATTATACATTTCAGTAATTTCTGCACTATTTGGCATGGCTTTTAAATAATTTTTATTATCTCTTTTTTCGTAATCTATTTCTGCAGCTTTTATACCGTCGATCCATCCGTTTAAATAACCCAATTGGTATCCTTCATCTTCAGCTTCAGCTCTAATGTAGGATTCAGGATAAAGTATGAAAATACATAAAGTTACAAAAAATATTAACAAACATTTTATTTTCATTTAACTTGCCAACCCTTTCTTACTTTGGAATTACCAATACAGTTCCAGGTTCCAATTCGTCATTAGGATTCAATGCATTTTCCTTAGCTAATTTTATATAATTAGATTCTGTATTATAGTAAGATTTGCTGATTGATTTTAATGTATCTCCTGGTTTAACAATATGGAAAGAATAATTTTCAACCTTTGTAGAATCTACTTCTTGACTATTTCCATAACTTGCTTCAATCTGATCAAAAAGTATTACTCCGTATTCATCTCTACTAACGTCTAATTCCAAATATATTCTATCTAATTTTAATGGATATATATTTAAATCTTGGGGCGGCATAGCAGATATGAATTTCCAACCCATCCAGTCTACTGATTTTGAAAGTTCCAAATCAATTTTTCGCCCATCCATATCATTAAATCTGATACCAATTGTTACTGGAGAATAACCATAGCTATAAGCCCATAAACCAATAGATTGAGGCGGGTATTTGATATTTATATTTTTATCATCTAGTACAACATAGGCTCTTTCTTTTTTGAAAATAGTTGACATGTTATATTCAGTTCTTATAGAGCTATTGCCATGTTTTGCTTTATCTATCCTCTTCACTTGTCCTGATACATAATGGCTTGTCCCCATAAAGAATATATCATCTGCTTCCATATCAAATATCAAGTCTCTTTTTTCTTCCTCTACATAAGAGTCAGAATTTATCACTTGTTTATTTTCTTCTTCATAATCATCAAAGACTTTAAAAGGATCTTCTTTACCAATACTTTTATAAGCATTGATATAATAATATTCATTATCTGTTGCTTTTACATTTCCATAACTAAAGGCCTTGAGAGTTATCTGACCATTAACTATACCATCTTCACCATTTCGAGTTATATAAATATGATCTATCAATAATTTTTTATCGCTATTTCTCAAGTCCTTTAAAAATGATATCAGAGAATTGTAATCCCCTTTAAACGGTAATAATATGTCAATGCTATAAACTCCATCCAAACCCTCATAATCTATTTGTGTGGGTTCTGAAAAACTTATATTATTAACCTCCAAATCTGCATTTTCCAGCATTGAGTT
>DUSG01000316.1 GCA_012842725.1 Clostridiales bacterium | reverse complement strand
TATAAAGGGTTTTTAAAAAATGTATGGAAATAATAAAATTAAACTTATTTTGGAGGAAGAAATAAAATGGGAAAAGATTTGATGATTATAATAGACGGTAACAGCCTAATGCATAGAGCTTTTTATGCGTTACCTCCTTTAACTAACAGGGAAGGACTTCATACAAATGTTATATATGGATTCGTAAATATGATAAATAAACTGGTGGAAAAATACGAACCTCAATATATGGCTATAGCCTTTGATAGGAAAGAGCCGACTTTTAGGCATAAAGAGTATCAGGAATATAAAGCCAAAAGGTTGAAGATGCCAGAGGATATGGCTGAACAGATACCATATTTGAAAAAAGTTATAGATGCAATGAATATTAAAAGGATTGAAATAGAAGGATATGAAGCTGATGATATTATAGGCACCATATCAAAATTATCTGATGCAGAAGGTATAAATACTTTAATAGTTACAGGGGACAGAGACGCTTTTCAGCTCATAACCGAAAATGTTCATGTGCTTATAACGAAAAAAGGTATAAGCGAAATGGAAGAGTATGATAGGCAAAAATTATTATCCCAATACGAAATAACACCGGAACAGGTGATAGATCTTAAAGGTCTCATGGGCGATGCATCAGATAACATACCTGGTGTTCCGGGAGTAGGAGAAAAGACAGCTTTGCAGCTTTTAAAGCAATATAAAAATATAGAAGAAATACTTGAAAATGTAGAGAATATAAAAGCGAATAAAGTAAGACAGAATATTGAAAATAATAAAGATTTAGCTTTGCTGTCAAAGAAACTAGCTACTATTGTAACAGATGTACCGTTAGAAATAGATATAGAAGATTTAAAATACAAGGAACCTGATTATGATGCATTGTCAAGACTATACAGCATATTGGATTTTAAAAGCCTTCTTGATAAGATTCAAAAACCATCCAATAATAATGTAAAAGATAAACCAGAATTCGTAACTGAGGTAAACAAGCTTGATAATCTTCATGAGATAAAAAATTTGGTGGACAAAATAATCAAAAATGGTACAATTGTGTTCAAGATATCCCAAGATGATCATGGCAGACCGGATTTCATATATGTTGGATTTGAAAGACAACAATATTCGATACCTTTAGATGAGGAATCAAAAAGCTTGATAAAGCCGGTTATGGAAGATACTAATATTAAAAAAGCAGGTCATGACATGAAATCTGACTTTATATTGCTGAAAAAGATGGGTATCGATGTTAAAGGTGCCGAGTTCGATACCATGATAGGTGCATACCTTTTAAACCCGTCAAAACCTGATTATAGATTATGTAACGTATATAAAGAATACTTTGGTGCAGATATATATGATTATGAAAACAAAGAAGGAGATAAGGTAAAGAATTACGGAAGTTCTGTTAAAGCAATATGTGAACTCATTGACCCTATAAGCAAGAAAATAATAGATATGGGTATGGAAAAGTTGTTTAATGAAGTTGAGATTCCATTGATTGAAGTACTGGCCGATATGGAATTTGAAGGCTTCAAGATTGACAAAGATAGGCTTGTTGAGCTTTCACATTTGTTTTCAGAAAAGATAGAAAGTCTTACAGAAGAGATTTACCAGTTGGCAGGAGAAAGTTTCAACATAAATTCAACTAAACAATTAAGTTTTATACTTTTTGAAAAGCTTCAGTTGCACCCTGTCAAAAAGACTAAGACTGGTTATTCAACTGATGTGGAAGTATTGGAAAGCTTATCAGATAAGCATCCGATTATAGAGAAGATATTGGAATATAGACAACTGTTAAAAATCAAATCTACATATATTGATGGTTTAATGAATTTGATAGACGAAGAAACCGGCAGGGTACATTCCAAGTTTAACCAAACAGTGACTGCAACCGGAAGGCTCAGCAGCACTGAACCGAACTTGCAGAACATACCTGTGAAAACTGAAAAAGGGCGAGAAATAAGAAAAGCTTTTGTGGCGAAGAGTCCGGATTATGTGCTGGTTGATGCGGATTATTCTCAGATAGAGCTTAGGGTACTGGCTCATATTTCCGGTGATGAAAGTCTGATACAATCTTTTAAAAACAACGAAGATATTCACACAAGAACTGCTTCGGAAGTGTTCGGTGTAAGCAAGGATTTAGTAACTCCTTTAATGAGAAGTCGTGCGAAGGCAGTAAATTTTGGCATAATATATGGTATCAGCGATTATGGTCTTGCCAGAGATCTGAAGATATCAAGAAAAGAGGCAAAATTCTATATCAATAATTATTTTGCCAGATATCCATTGGTGAAAAAGTATATGGATAACATTGTTGCCGAAGGAAAGAAGAAAGGTTATGTGACTACTATTTTAAACAGAATAAGATACATTCCCGAGTTGTCATCTGCCAACGCCGTTCAAAGAAGTTTTGGAGAAAGAATTGCAATGAATACACCAATTCAGGGAAGCGCAGCGGATATTATAAAGATTGCTATGGTTAAAGTATATAAAGAATTGAAAGAAAGGAAGATGAAATCAAAATTAATACTACAAGTTCATGATGAACTAATCATTGAGGCTCATAAAGATGAAGTGGAAGAAGTCATGAAAATAGTCAAGGAGAAAATGGAATCTGCTGTTGAACTCAGAGTACCGTTGATTGTGGATGTAAACTATGGCAGCAGTTGGTATGATACAAAATAATCGGAGGAGAGTTTATGGTTATCGGATTAACAGGAGGCATAGCAAGCGGTAAAAGCACTGTGTCCTCTATACTGAAAGATTTGGGAGCCTATATAATTGATGTGGACAAAATAGGGAAGGATGTTGTAGAAAAAGGTCAAAAAGCATATAATGATATTGTATGTTTTTTTGGGAAGGCGATTTTGCTGCCCGACGGTCAGATTAACAGAAAGGCTCTTGGCAACATAGTATTTTCGGATTCCGAAAAATTAAAAAAGTTAAATTCCATAACTCATCCACATATAATTGCTAGGGTGAAAGATATCATCAGTAAGTGCAAAGATGAGGGTATAGATAGAATTGTTGTAGATGCAGCAATTTTGATTGAAATGGGTCTTAATTCATTATGCGATATGGTATGGTTAGTTACTGTTGATAAAGACACTCAGCTTAAAAGGCTGATGGAGAGGGATAATTATACATATGAAGAAGCAAATAACAGAATAATGGCACAAACCAGCGATAAGAATAAATTAAATTATGCAGACGTAGTGATTGATAATAATGGGACTTTGGAAGACTTGAAAAAAAAGGTAGTAGAATTGTGGAATAAATTATGACAGGAAGTAGCAAGAGGGGCGAAATAATTGTTCATTAGGATGAAAAAAGGGAAATTTTTTGTTGCTGCATTATTAATTGGTTTTTTGTATTTACTTTATGCATTATCTCCTGATATATTGAAATATGTATATCCAATTAAATATAAAGGTATTATTGCCAGATATGCTGCAGAATATAATCTGGATTTATATCTAATTGCTGCTATAATCAAAGTAGAAAGCAACTATAATGTTACTGCAAAATCTAATAAAGGCGCTATAGGACTGATGCAAATAAAACCGTCTACCGGAGAATGGATTGGTAATCAACTGAGAATAAAGGATTTTGAAGAAGAAATGTTATATGATCCGGAGATAAATATAAAAATGGGATGTTGGTATATAAATTATCTTATTAAATATTATAATGATAATAAACATTTGGCCCTAGCGGCGTACAACGGAGGTCAAGGGAATGTAAATAAATGGTTGAAAGATGAAAAATTTAGTGATGATGGTATTACATTAAAAAACATACCTTTTGAAGAAACCAGAAGATATATTCAAAAAGTAAATAAAGTTTATAATATTTATAAGAAAGTTTACCGATAGAATTATATTAATGGCAAGGTAGCTTTTTTTGAAGCCCATTATGGAAAGTTTTCATTAAAGTAAGAATATGTTTTTCTGTGGATAATATAAAGAATACACAAGAGATTTAATTTACATAGGAAAGGAATGAAAATGCTTGGCTGAAATAAAAAGTTTAGCTGATATTGAAAATATAAAACTTAGTCCTGACAGAAAGCTTTATTCTGCCAATGAGCAGGAAATACTTGACGGATACACCACGGATATTTATTTTGTCAGAACTTTAGATATCTTAGATTCTATGGGATTGGCTGATAAAGTTGTGACAGCCGAAATATTTGCCAGAAAATCAGGTATATTTGCAGGCATCGATGAAGTTTTTAATGTATTAAAAGGTAAGAATGTTGAGATCTGGGCATTGCCTGAAGGTGAAAGTTTTAATGCAAAAGAAACTGTAATGAGGATAATTGGTCCTTATAGAGAATTCTGCATATACGAAACAATAGTATTGGGTATCCTCGCAAGTTCCAGCGGTTGGGCAACAGCAGCAAGGGAGTGCAGAGAAGCATGTCAGGATAAGCCTTTTATAGTGTTTGGCTCCAGACATGTTCATCCTTCTGTGGCTCCTGCAATGGAAAGGGCTGCTATGATAGGTGGTGCTACAGCAGTAAGCAATATTTTGGCTGCCAAGCTGATGGACATGGAACCCTCTGGAACATTACCTCATGCATCCTTTCTAATAGCCGGAGATACGTTACCTGTTGCATTAACCTATGATAAAACCATGCCAAAGGAGCATAAAAGGATTGTGCTTATAGATACTTTTAAAGATGAGGCAGAAGAAGCTGTAAGAGTTGCGAGAGCTTTAGGCCGAAATCTTTTTGCCATCAGATTGGATACACCCAGTGAAAGAGGTGGAGTTACACCGGAGCTAGTGAGAGAAGTTCGTGCACGTCTTGATCTTGAAGGTTTTAATTATGTGAAGATTTTTGTGTCTGGTGGATTGTATCCTGAAAAAATCAGGCAATTAAGTGAAGCAGGAGCGGATGCATTCGGAATAGGAAGCTACATTTCAGGAGCTTCTGCTATTGACATGACCATGGACATCAAAGAGGTAGAAGGAAAGCCTGTAGCAAAGAGAGGGAGGGTTCCTGGCAGGATTGAAAATCCAAAACTGATAAGGCTTAAATAGTACACTGAGAGGAAGTATCATAAATGAAATATATGAAGTTAAGAATAGTACCATTGATATTAATAATAACTATATTGCTTTCAACATCCTGTTCTCAGCCGGAAATACAAATAGGTACAGAAATTGCCATTGAGGATGATAGCCCTACTGAAGGGGGAGTTTTGAATATTGGATGCATAGAACCACATAGTTTTAATCCATTACTGGTGAACAGCAAAAGTTATAACGATGTAGCAAAACTTTTATTCAATGGTTTGGTAGAATATGACAGCACGTTAAAACCTGTCCTTGTTCTTGCAGAAAATATATATAAAATGGATGGCAAAGATGAATTTATTGTTAAACTGAAAGAAAATATACGATGGAGTGATGGAGAACCATTTACTTCTGAAGATGTTATATATACGATTAATACTATAAAGAATTCAAATGATTCAATATATAAACCTAGAGTGGAGCTAATTGATTCGTATAAAGCAGAAGATAAATATAATATTAAGATAAGATTCAAAGGTTTTGCTTACAATATTTATGACCATTTAAATTTTCCTATAGTACCAAAGCATGTATTTCAGTATAATCCAAGTTCAGTACCCGTTGGTACTGGGCTCTATAAAGTAGTGGCTTACAATAAGCTGAAGTATATGGAATTAGAACGTAATCAATATAGTGTTCAACAAGCATCACCTTATATATCGAAAATTATAATAAATTTTATTAAAGATACTGATTCTTTTGATACTGCTTTTCAGTCAGGTCAGATAGATCTTATTAATACGACGTCATATGACTGGGAAAAATATAAAGAGTCTAAGAATGTAAATACCTATAAATATATTTCCAGAGATTTTGAGTTTATACTGATAAATTTTAAAAATCCTGTATTATCTGATATATATATCAGAAAGGCATTGATGCATGGAATAAACAGGACAGCTATCATAGAAAAATACTTTCTTGGCAATGCTTCTATAGTAGATACACCTATTAGAAGCGATAGCTGGTTATTTGATGGAGATGTAAACAAATATTCTTATAATAAAGCTGAAGCTCAGTATGCTATAAACAGTGCTAATTTTGTTTTTAATGAAAACACTAGGGTATTTCAAAGAGAAGTAGATGGAAAGATACAACAGTTAAGATTTAAATTGATGACAAATTCTGAAAACGATTTTAGGATTAAAGCTGTAGAAGATATCAAAATGATGTTGGAGGATAACGGATTTGTTATAGATGTGGAAATACTACCCTTTGAAGAAATGATAAAAAAAATAGAAAAAGGGGAATACGATTTAGCTTTAGTTGGAGCGAATTTATCACCTGAAGCAGATTTATACGAATTTCTTCATAGCTCTCAGATTTCATCAGGCAAAAATTACGGCGGATATAGTAATCCAAGAGTAGATTTGTTACTAGAGCAATCGTTATATAATTTGAGCCCGGAAGACAAGTATATCAATTATATTGAGTTACAGAGAATAATCAAAGATGAACTTCCTATAATAAGCCTTTTTTATAAACAATATGCTTTAGTAATGAGGAGCAAAGTCAAAGGAGAAATTCAGGTTGACAGTGAAAACCTTTTCAGAACGATAAATAATTGGTATTTAGATGAATAGTTGCATATCATTCAATAAAATGTTATTGACACAGAGCCATGGGAAGCTATATAATAACCATGTGATTATTGATGAGCAGTGCGAGAGTGGCGGAACTGGCAGACGCGCACGTTTGAGGGGCGTGTGGGAAACCGTACGGGTTCAAGTCCCGTCTCTCGCACCATAAAGTAGCTAGAATGAGATGCTTGCATTCTGTAATTCATGGGGACAAGCATCTTATTTTTTTGAGTTTTTAATTCAATAACATTACTGAATGTTATAGGTCAGGAGCTTTGAAAATTACATTTATGTGATTTGTCTTATGAAATGCTGATGTTTTATAATGAAGATAATATTAAATTAAAGGATTTTCATTCCGAGTGTAGAATATAGATAATTAAATACATTGATTATTGGGAGTATCCAACGAAGTTTTTGTCTAAATTCGTATAGGACAAGCATCAAAAATTAATTAGGTGATTCTATGCTAGGAATGAATGTAGAAATAGAAGGTTTTACCTTTAGAGATATTAAAAAAAATGAATTAGCTCAGGTTTTGCAGATATATAATAATGATTCATCTAACACAGGATTTGGTATCGGTTCAAGTAGGAATATATCTATGGAAGAACTTGAAGAAAAATATTTAGAAGTATTGATCAGCAGTCACGAATTTTTTGTAGGTATATTTTCTAATAGAAGCAACGATGAGTTAATAGGGGTATTAAAAGGAAGAATCGATTACGATAAAAGCGATGAGGCTTGGATTACTTCCTTTATAATAAAAGAAGAATATAGAAATAAAGGTATAGGAAATAAGACCATTAATGCTTTTATATCATATATGCATAAAACTTATGATGTAAGAAGTTTTTCCGCAGGTGTTATATCTAAAAACATTAAAGGTATAAATTTCTGGTCTAAAGCAGGTTTCAAGCACATTAGAACTATTGAAAGATATATCGATATAAACAATAATTTTGAAGATTTTATTATATTAAAAAAAGAAATTTAAGATAAATGATAATGACTCCCCTAACTAATAGAGGAGTTATTATTTGAAAATAATTGTTACAATTTTAACATTATATATGAGAATTATCATATGTATTAGTGATGGTATGTATTAGTGATGGTGATCATTGAGAAAAAGGGGGGGGGAGTAGTATGAAAATCAGAGAAATAAGAGACGTATTAAACGCTGAAGTTCTTTGGGGAGAAGATTTGTTGGATAATGAAGTACATTATGCTTTTAGTTCCGACCTTATGAGTGACGTTTTGGCATTTGCCAAAAGAGGAACAATTTTACTTACTGGATTGATTAATTCTCAGGTGATACGAACAGCTGAGATGGCAGATATAAACGCTATACTTTTCGTAAGAGGGAAGGTTCCTGATAAAGAAGTAATTAGATTAGCTCAAGAGAGTTCTATTGTAATTCTCACAACTAAATATACTCTTTATACAACATCCGGAATATTATATAATCATGGGTTAAGAGGTATTGAAGCATATAATACTTAGGAGAGATACTTATGGGAACTCTGTCATATGAATTTTCAGTTGAAAAAGATGATTTTGAAAGAGCGGGGGAAGCTTCCAGCAAAATAAAGAAAATTTTAATGCAGTTGGGTATGGATTCGAGCATAATAAGAAGAGTGGCTATAGGTGCTTATGAGGCAGAGATGAATTTAGTCATACATTCCTTAGGAGGAACTATAAGAATTGACATAGATCCTAAGTCAATAGTTATTACTGCTGAAGATATAGGTCCTGGTATTGAAGATATTGAGCTTGCCATGAAAGAAGGATACTCCACTGCTACAGAGAAGATTAGAGAAATGGGATTCGGAGCTGGAATGGGTTTGCCTAACATGAAAAAATGCTCTGATGTTTTTGAAATCGAGAGTGAGGTTGGAAAAGGGACAAAAATTGTAATGAAAATGTATCTGAAAGATGGTGATTAAATGAGTAATGAGCTTAATCATTCAGTAATACTGAGAGAAGACAAATGTATAGGGTGTACCGGTTGCCTGAAAATTTGTCCTACTGAAGCTATTAGAGTTAGAGACGGGAAGGCTAATATAATATCAGAGAGATGTATCGATTGCGGTGAGTGTATCAGTATATGTCCAAATCATGCCAAAAGTGCCATAACAGACGATTTGAGCTTATTAAAGAAATTTAGGTATAAAATAGCTATACCATCTTTGACCATCTACGGGCAATTCCCTTCCAATATTGGTATGAATCAAATACTGGCTTCAATAAAAAGTATGGGTTTTGATGAAGTAGTAGAAGGAAGAATTGGTGCAGATATATCTATATGTTTGATTAAGGAATATTTATTGAAAAACAAAAAGGAAAGATTTCCCCTGATAAACTCGAATTGCCCAGCTATTATCAGACTTATACAAATAAGGTTCCCTGATCTCATACCTAATATTATTGACATAGAAACACCTATAGAGATTGCGGCTAGAATTGCCAAGAAAAATGTATCTGAAAAAACCGGTTTAGATATAAAAGATATTGGAGTTTTTTTCATAACCCCGTGTACTGCAAGAGTTACAAGCATTAGGCACCCTATAGGAATTACAAAGTCTTATATTGACGGGGCCATTTCAATGAAGGATGTGTATGGTGAAATTGTAAGAAACCTTGGAGACAGCAGCACTCCTGATTTAGGAGAACGCAGCAAAGCCTCATTACTTTGGCCTATTGCAGGAGGTCAAGCTGCTGCTTTGGACATCGATAATTATCTAGCAGTGGATGGCATTCATCAAGTGATAAAAGTGTTTGAAGAATTAGAATTAGGAAAGCTTGAAGATGTTGATTTTATAGAATGCTCTGCATGCGTAGGAGGTTGTGTAGGAGGACCTCTGGTTATTCAAAACCCATTTATTGCGAAGAACAGAATAATGAAATATTTAAGAAAAGTTGATGAAACAAAATGCACAAAGGAAGATATGGACAACTATATAGAAATGTATAAAAACGGTTTTATAAGAATGACTGAAAAGATATTGCCGAAACCAGTTATGATGCTGGATAAAGACATAACCAGGTCTATTCAGAAATTAGAACTTGTAACGGAAATACTAAAGAATCTTCCCGGTCTTGACTGTGGAATATGTGGGTCTCCGACTTGCAGGGCTTTTGCAGAAGATATCGTTAACGGTGTAAACAAAAAAGCCATTTGCATGATTAAAACAATGAATGGATTTAAGAATAAAAATATTTAGGGAGTGAGTGCTTTATATGACAGTAGGACAGATCTGTGAAAAACTAGGATTAAAACCATTGACCGGCGATATAGGCATGGATCGTGAAGTTAAAGGAGTATATATTTGCGATTTGCTTAGCTGGGTTATGGCTCATGCTCATGAGGGAGATGCGTGGATAACCATACAGACCCATACTAATATTGTAGCTGTAGCAACTCTTCTTGAGCTTTCCTGTATCATA
Organism: Clostridiales bacterium; assembly: GCA_012842725.1. GTDB lineage: Bacteria > Bacillota > Clostridia > Lutisporales > Lutisporaceae > Lutispora. The sequence goes on along the minus strand of DUSG01000316.1, from coordinate 618 downwards.
ATACCTGAGAATGCGGAAATTGAAGAAGATACTATAAAGAAAGCCATAGAAGAAGGAATTCCTATCATGGCATCAGACAATAATGCTTTTATGGTTGCCAAGAATTTAATCAGTTTAGGTCTGGGAGATTGATATGAAATTTGCGTATGATTTGCATATCCATTCTGCTTTATCACCTTGCGGGGATGAAGACATGACTCCCAACAACATAGTAAATATGGCTCTGCTGAAAGGATTGGATCTAATTGCTGTTACAGATCATAACAGTGGAAAAAATCTGCCTGCTGTGATGGAAGTTGGAAAACGACAAGGATTAATGGTAGTACCTGGTATTGAAGTTCAGACCAGAGAAGAAGTTCATATATTATGTTATTTTAAGAATTTGCAAAGTGCTCTCAAACTTGATGAGATTATATATAACTGTTTACCGGACATAGACAACAATGAAGAAATTTTTGGAAGGCAGTTGATATTTGATTCTCAGGATCAAGTAATTGGTAAAATAGATAAATTGCTTTTATCTTCATCTGCATTATCAGTGAATGATGTTTTCGTCTTGACCAAAGGTTTAGGGGGTATATGTATACCGGCACATGTGGACAGGCCTGCTTATAGTAT
>DUSG01000315.1 GCA_012842725.1 Clostridiales bacterium | reverse complement strand
GCAAAAGAAAAAGTAAAAAGGGAAGTAAAATATATATGTTTAGAATGCAATACGGAAGAACTGATACCTGAGGATATAGTAAGAATATTTGATATAAGCGATGATGGAGACATAGAGGAACCTCCATGTTTTCGATGTGAAAACTGTGGAGTCCCAATGGTACCAGAAGATTACACAGGTGTTGATGGAATCCATTACACTATAGATGATTATAGGTAGTATCTAAGGTCGTATCCAAATGCGGCCTATGGCCGCTTTTTTTATTTGTCCTTGAAGAACAGGAAATAATGGTGGTTAAAGGTACCACCATTATTTTTTAGCCATAAAATAAACAATAAAAAAGTGTTGCCTTTGAAGTAATGTTGGTGAATTATAACAATAATTAGTTGGAACAATATTTACTAAAAATGAAAGGAGGAGAAACATGAGACAAATAGTAGAAAGCGGAACATTGAGAAGAACTATAATCCAGGATGAAGATTATGAGATGGTTATTCTTGATAAGAGTAATATAGATGAAATGATGGAACTTCAAGATAGAATAGTCAGAAACTTAAAAAATCCTGAAACTTTTGTAATGGATTCCAGGGAGTTTATTTTAAATTCAGTATTAGAAAAGGGAAAAGGTTTAGCTATCGGAGTATATGCCGGCAATAAGCTGATCGCATTCAGAACGGTATCTTTTCCTGGAAATACTGAAGTAAACATGGGAAGAGAAATAGATATACCGGAAGAAGAATTGGAGCATGTGGCACATTTAGAGTCCACGGTAGTGGATCTTGAATATAGAGGAAACAGGCTACAAGCAAAAATGATGAAACGTACATTTAAAATACTATATCGATTAGGTTACTATCATATCTTATGCACCGTTTCTCCTTTTAACTATCCGAGCCTGAAAAATGTGATTGACGCTGGCCTTGTTGTCAAAGCTTTAAATCAAAGGAGCGGGCAATATGGAGGGAAATGGAGATTTTTACTGGCAAGGGATTTAAGAGAAATAACTCCTAAGGAATATACGTTAAGTGTGGAAGTCAAAAATTATGATTTAGAAAAGCAGCAGATGCTGCTTAATAAAGGTTTTGAAGGCTTCCTTTTATCAAGAGACAGGCATATCATTGATGAGTTTTTTGTACATTACGGTATACCGTATAAAGACAATACTAAAGATATTTTTGAATAAACTTGAGCCGTAAACAGCAGTAAAGGTTTCCTTTTGTATTTTAAAGGAAATCTCAGTTTGAAGGCAAACTATACTATTGCTTCGCACCAATGGCACCTAAGCTGGCCTCCATGCCAGCTTTACAGACTTTTCATCAAAGCCTGCGCAGAGACCTGTTACCAAAATGCATAAATGTGTACCGATATACATTGCCATTCTGCTTTATAACCCTTTGTCTACAGCCTGTGGTTTACTTCGGTGTTTTAAGGAAACCTTTTTATAATGTATGGGAAAGTATAAATTTCATAAAATTTTATTTTTCGTAAAAGCAAAAGTCTTCCTTGTTGTTAAAATGCTTGCAATGGAAGACTTTCTTAATTTAGTGTATAATTACTATATACATTATTGTTCTGGAGGTTATCGTTATGAACAAGACGGTTTTAGGGAATACAGGGATAGAAGTAACAAAGCTTTGTTTTGGTGCGTTGCCTTTAGGTCCGCTACAAAAAAATCTTTCTGTTGAAGAAGGCGCTGAAATAATAGCATATGCTTTGAAACGGGGAGTAAACTTTATTGATACGGCTCAAATGTATGGTACTTATCCTCATATAAAAGCTGCTCTTGAGAAAGTGGATTTTTTGCCGGTAATAGCTACTAAATCTACGGCTGAAACTTATGAATCCATGGGAAAAGCGGTAAATGAAGCTTTAGAACAAATGGGACTGGATCATATCGATATATTTCATCTTCATGCTGCAAGGGTTGATACAGATGTATTCGATAAGCGTGAAGGTGCATTGAGATGCCTTCTGGATTATAAGAAAAAAGGCAAAATAAAGGCTATAGGGATTTCTACCCATAATGTAAAGGTAGTGGACTTGGCGGCGGAAAAAGAGGAAATAGATGTGGTTTTTGCGTTGATTAATAAAATAGGTCGAGGAATAATAAACGGAACTGCAAAAGATATGGAAGAAGCAATGGAGCATTGCAGAAAGAACGGCAAGGGCATATACCTGATGAAAGTTCTGGGTGGAGGAACCATGATAGATGATTATGATGATTGCATGGAATATGCCATGAGTTTGCCGGGAGATTACTCTATAGCCGTTGGAATGATAAGCAAAGAAGAAGTGGATTATAATGTAAGGTATTTTAACGGAGAAAGGAACTTGGAAGGTATAATAACCATCAAGAATAGGAAAATTGTAAAGGTATCACAAGTTATGTGCAAAAGCTGCGGAACTTGCATAGATGCATGCCATAGCGATGCAATTTCTTTTGATGAAAACGAAAAAGCATACATTGACCCTTCAAAATGCATACAATGCGGTTACTGTATAGCTGCTTGTCCCGAATTCAGCATCAGAGTGGTATAATAAAATTGCCCATTCCCATGAGAACATATGTTTGGTATAATAGAAGCAGAAGAAAAATGAAGGTGATAGCATGATTGAACATATGTTAAGGGCATCACTGGAAAAGGGCAGAATTATAACCATAATATATAACGGAGAATCAGGAATTACCGAAAGAAATATAAGGGTATTGGAAATACAGGGCAATAAAATAAAGGCATACTGTTATCTGCGCAGGCAGGTGCGATATTTTAAATTTGAAAACATATTATCCGCTGCTTATTACAACTTAAGAGGAAGAGCAGTATAGGAGTAGTGGAATGCTACTCCTATATAAATTTTAATGTTGGATTTGTTTTTACTGGACTTATTCTTATTGAAACATAAATGCGCCCTTTTTTCCTCAGTAATTATGAGCATCATGGAAGAAGGGTTCGGACATTATGCTATAGGTAATATTTGTAAATATAATTATAATATTTATTAAAGGGAGGGATGAGTATGAATTTGAAAAATAGACTTGCTCTGGCCAATCTTCCTACTAAAATTGAGAAGCTGGAAAGGTTAAGTAAGGAACTGAAAAAGAATATCTACATAAAGAGGGATGATCAGACCGGTACAGAAGTATCAGGCAACAAAATCAGAAAGTTGGAGTTTGCCGTTAAGGAAGCATTGAACAGAAATTGTGATTTTCTCATTACCTGCGGGGGTATACAGTCCAATCATGCTAGAGCGACGGCTGCGGTTGCAGCGAAATTGGGATTAGGTGCATATCTCGTTCTGAGAGGAGAAGAAGATAGTGACCTGGAAGGCAACTATTTTTTTGATAAATTGCTGGGTGCAAGGATAAAGTTTATAACACCTGAAGAATACAGAGAGCACAGGAATGAAATAATGGAAAGAATAAAAGATGAGCTTTCCAAGGAAGGACATAAAGCCTACATAATACCTGAAGGCGCATCTAATGGAGTAGGTTCTTTAGGCTATTACAATGCTATGTTGGAGATTCTGGAACAGCAAAGGCAAATGGGAGTAAAATTTGATGCAATAGTATGCTCAGTGGGTTCGGGAGGTACATATTCAGGCTTGTATTATGGCAACAAGGTTATGAAAAATAATGCTGTGGTTTATGGTATAAATATAACAGAAGATAAGGAATATTTCGTAAATGTAGTGGAATCACTGCTTCGCGAACTTGTAAGATATGCAGGTGAAGAGATAGAAATTGACAGAAATAATATTGACATAATTGACGGATATGCAGGATTGGGATATGCGATAAGCCGACCGGAAGAAATAGAGTTTATTAAGCATCTGGCACAATTGGAAGGAATCATCTTGGATCCGGTATATACAGGAAAAGCTATGTATGGATTGGTACAGGAGATAAAAAAGGGCACCTTTGATAAGCATGATAATATATTATTCATTCATACCGGCGGTATTTTTGGATGGAATACGGTCCAAAGATCAATGATAAGATGATAGAGGTGTATACTGATGATAAATAACATAATATCAACTTTTTATGATAACGCAGACATGATAAAAGCTCCTCAGATGTCTGCCTATATGAAAAACAAATTCCCATTTCTAGGAATACAAAAGCCTAAAAGGCAGCAGCTTTCAAAGGAATTTATCAAAGAAGCTAAAAGAGGAAAGACAATAGATTGGGATATGGTAAACAGGCTGTGGGATTTGCCGGAACGAGAGTTTCAGTATTTAGCAGTAGATTATTTGATAGCCTTGAAGGACTATATAAAACCTGAAGATATAGAAATAATAGAAAAGCTGATTACCACAAAGTCCTGGTGGGATACCGTGGATGCCATTGCAAGCATTATAGTTGGACAAATGTGCAAGAACCATCCAGAGCTAATCGAAAGCCATATACTGAATTGGGCAGAGAGCAGCAATATATGGCTGGCACGAACTGCCATACTTTTTCAATTGAAGTATAAGGAAAATACGGATGTAAGTCTGTTAAGCAGAATTATAAAGAAAAACAGTGAGCAGAAGGAATTCTTCATCACCAAAGCCATAGGTTGGGTTTTAAGAGAATACTCAAAAATCAACAAGGAATGGGTCAGAGAGTTTATCAAAAATAATGCTTTGCAACCTTTGAGTATAAGGGAAGGAAGCAAATATATCTAGAATAGAGCCATGATGTACTGGCTCTTTATTTTCTTATTACGATGATTGTTTACCTTGAAGGTATTTATTATATATTTTCAGTTTAGAGTTAACAACATCATATAAACATATTGACGTTTATCTATATATTAACATATAATACATAGAGAGTTATCTATATGTTTATAAGCATTAAACGAGTAACTTCAGGTGAAAAACTATGAGAATAACAGTGATAATTTAATTGGTGCAATATATTTACTTGCATACTATTTGTTGAGGATATGATGTGACATCTGGACTATTTTAAAAGTTTATTTGAAGAATGAATCATAGGAGGAATTATAAATGAATAATTCAAATTGTGGGTGTTGTTACGGAACAGGTTGCTGTGGGAGTGCAGGAAGCTTGGAAGAAACAAGGCAAGTAGTTGTAGATTTTTTATATCTGGATCTAAATGTGTGTGAATGGTGTAAAGGCACGGAAAAGAATCTTGAAGAAGCTATTGTCAGTATCTCTAATGTATTAGGCTTAGCAGGTATCGAAGTCGTGTTGAATAAAATAAACGTCAACACAGAAGAACTGGCTATAAAGTATAAATTTATTTCTTCACCTACAATAAGAGTAAATGGAAGGGATATTCAAATGGAAGTCAGAGAAAAACCCTGTGATTCCTGTGGAGACCTATGCGGAGAGGAAGTATGCTGTCGCGTCTGGGTATATAAAGGGCAGGAATATACTATGCCGCCTACAGCACTAATAGCTGAAGGACTATTAAAAGGCATATTTGGTTGTGAAGATGTACCTGAAGAAGATGCTGATTATGTATTGCCTGAGAATCTTAAAAGATTTTATTCAGCCATGAAAAATAAAAATCAGTGCAGCTGATATAAATTTGAATAAGTAAACAGATATTTTGGAGTGAGGAAAGTGGAGAAGAATTTAGAAGAGTATGCTCAATATATGAAAGCATTAAGTGATGAAACAAGACTTAAGATTTTTCTCATGCTATCTGACGGAGAATTATGCGCCTGTAAAATACTTGAAGAATTTAATATTACTCAGCCTACCCTTTCATATCATATGAAAATACTATGCGATAGCGGATTGGTGAAGGGGAGGAAAGATGGAATATGGATGAAATATTCCATAAACGAAGAAGCTTTGGCTGCAATTAAGGTTTTATTCAATGAAATAGAAGTAAAAAGTGTTGATCGCAGTGAATGTTGTACAGAGTGTTAGGGGGATTGTGATTTGATAATATTCCAATGGTTAAACAGACAGTTGTTGAAGATGGAATGGCTGTACAATTTAGTTACATTGCTTGTAGAAAAAGTTTTCGGTATGGATATAAGGTCCAGATTAGGCGGAAGCATTCATTTCTTTATATATGATGTTATAAAAATATTCATATTACTTTCAGTATTAATCTTTATGATCTCATATTTACAAAGTTATTTTCCACCGGAGAGAACCAAAAGGATACTTGGCAGATTCAATGGTTTATCAGCTAATATATTGGGTGCTCTTTTAGGTACAGTTACACCTTTTTGCTCTTGTTCTTCAATTCCTTTATTCATAGGTTTTACAAGCGCAGGACTGCCTATAGGAGTCACATTCTCATTCTTGATATCATCGCCTTTAGTAGATTTGGCATCTGTCCTGCTGCTTGCCAGCATATTCAATTGGAGAATTGCCATATCTTATGTAATTGTAGGGGTTGTGCTTGCGGTAGTGGGGGGCACTATCATCAGCAGAATGGGGCTGGAAAAGTATGTAGAGCCTTTTGTCTTTGGAAACAAGGTTCTGGATTTGGAGCAGGGAGCATTGACTGTTGGTGATAGAGTAGAATACTCCAAAGATCAGGTGCTGAGCATAATCAAGAAGGTTTGGATTTATATTCTTGTAGGCGTTGGAATAGGTGCAGCAATACACAACTGGATACCTGAGTCAATAATAACTGCTGTGCTGGGTCAGGATAAATGGTATTCAGTGCTTATAGCAACCATTGTGGGTGTACCCATGTATGCTGATATTTTCGGAACACTGCCTATAGCGGAAGCATTGGTTTCAAGAGGTGTAGGATTAGGTACTGCATTATCCTTTATGATGGGAGTAACAGCCTTATCCCTTCCATCCATGATTATGCTGAAAAAAGTTGTTAAGATGAAACTGTTAGGAATATTTGTGGGCATAGTTACTATAGGCATAATTATAATTGGCTATATATTCAATGTTTTTGGTTATCTTTTGATGTAATCAAACTGAACGATATTTATGAGATTAGATAGTACAATGCTTATTAGTGGAACATTAAATTATTAATAAGGAGAGATGGAAATGGTAATAAAAATTTTAGGTTCAGGATGCAAAAATTGTGTGGCTTTAAAGGAAAACACGGAAGCTGCACTGAGAGAGACTGGTATTCAGGCAGAAATAGTAAAGGTGGAGGATTTCAGGGAAATTATGAAGTATGGAATTATGACCACACCAGGGCTTGTTATCGATGAGAAGGTTGTATCCTATGGAAAGGTGTTGAAGCCAAAGGATATCGTAAAGATTCTTGAAAATTATAGATAGTATTTATATGTTAAAAGAGAGGAGTACCATTTATGAGTAAAAATAAAGCCAGTTCTGGAATAGGTTTTTTTGAAAAGTATCTTACAATCTGGGTTATACTCTGTATGATTGCAGGAGTTTTAATCGGGGTATACATGCCAGGTATACCTGAATTTCTAAGCAGGTTTGAATATTATAATGTTTCCATACCAGTTGCAGTACTTATTTGGCTTATGATTTACCCAATGATGCTAAAAGTTGATTTTGCAAGTATTAAACAGGTAGGCAAAAATCCTAAGGGACTTATAGTTACATGGATTACAAACTGGCTTATAAAGCCCTTTACTATGTATGCCATTGCTTCATTATTCTTTTTTGTAGTCTATAAATCCTTAATACCTCCTGAAGTTGGCAAGGATTATCTTGCCGGGGCGGTGCTTTTGGGAGCGGCTCCATGCACAGCCATGGTTTTTGTCTGGAGCCATCTGACAAACGGTAATCCGGCTTATACTCTGGTACAGGTTGCTACCAATGACTTAATAATACTGGTTGCATTTGTACCTATAGTAGCTTTTCTGCTTGGTATAAGCGATATAGCCATACCATGGGGAACGCTCTTTTTGTCTGTAGTTCTGTTTGTGGTAATACCTCTTACTGCTGGATGGCTTTCCAGGACAAATATTATAAAAAACAAGGGTCTGGATTATTTCGAGAATACATTCATACCCAAATTCAGCAATGTAACCATAACAGGATTACTGCTTACATTGATAATAATATTCTCTTTCCAGGGACAGAAGATAGTAGATAATCCATTAAATATCGTGCTTATAGCTGTACCTTTAATTATACAGACTTTCTTTATATTCTTCATAGCTTACATTTGGGCCAAACTATGGAAGTTGCCTCATAATGTTGCAGCGCCGGCAGGTATGATAGGGGCCTCCAATTTCTTTGAATTGGCAGTTGCAGTAGCAATTTCTTTATTCGGTTTGGATTCGGGAGCTACTCTTGCAACTGTAGTAGGCGTTCTGGTTGAGGTTCCTGTAATGCTTACTCTTGTAAGAATAGCAAATAATACAAGAGAATGGTTTCAATGATCCCTATCTGTCCTCCTCGGGCTCATAGGGATCTTCCTCATAATCAAATCCTATCTTTTTGAAGTTTGCTTTGTTTGTAAACACCTTATACTGATTTTTGTTTCTGTCAAGACTTTTTAGCCTATCATACTCATCTTCCATATAATCATAGCCATGTTTTAATATATTGAATTTTATCTTTTTCATATCACACCACTTCCTATTTATATTTTTTCTTGAAGTAAATGCAGTTTATTTAATCAACTATATTATAATATATGGATTTATATAAGCAAGTGTATCAAATTTGAGAATAATAAACGACAAAATTTCCCGGGAAAATTTATTTCCTGGGAAATATTTTTCGAAAATCGACATTATAACATGTTGAATAAGCTGCTATTTTTATGCATAATCGTTGAAATTGTTGCATGTTGTAAATCTATTGTATTCAAATGAATGGGAGAAAGAACATTGTTATATATAAAGGATATTTACAACTATTGTTGAATAAATAATATATACAAGGCAAAAAAGATGTAAAGGGGGTAGCCGTACAACCGGCGAATATATGATGGATTTAGCTAATATGAGTCCAAAAGAAGTCAGAGAACTAATAAGAAAGGGAGAGATAACCTCACCTACTTCAGGTATGTGCAGGGGGCATGTACAAGCAAACCTTGTAATTGTTCCAAAAGATTTGGCTTTTGATTTTCTTTTATTCGCTCAGAGAAATCCAAAGCCTTGTCCTATACTTGATGTTACAGATGTAGGAGATCCCGAACCTAAACTTATGGCAAAGGGCGCAGATTTGAGATATGATGTTCCAAAATATAGAATTTATAAGTATGGAGAATTGGTTGATGAAGTGATAAATATAGAGAAATATTGGAGAGATGATCTTGTTTCTTTCCTTCTCGGATGCAGTTTCTCTTTTGAATCTGCTTTGCTTAATGCTTCCATACCTGTAAGACATATAGAGGATAATCATAACGTACCCATGTATATAACTAATATCGAATGTATTCCTGCAGGAAAATTCCATGGTAAAATGGTGGTAAGCATGAGACCCATACCATATCACCAAGTACCAAGAGCGGTGCAGGTTACTTCAAGATTTCCTCAGGTTCATGGAGCTCCTGTCCATATAGGTGATCCAAGTCTGATAGGAATAAAGGATATAAATAAACCTGATTTTGGTGAACCTTCTGTCATTAAAGAAGGAGAAGTGCCTGTATTCTGGGCTTGTGGTGTTACACCTCAATCAATAGCCATGACCAGTAAACCTGAGCTAATGATAACTCACTCTCCGGGTCATATGTTCATATGCGATCCAATGGATGAAGATTTAGCTGTATTATGATAATAAAAAAAGGTGTAAGAAGATAGTAAAAAGTTATAAAAGGCTTCCTTGCTATTAAATTTTTATCAAGGAAGCCTTTTGACCGGTATATTATATAACATTTCGCAATTTAAGTCTTATGTCCTCACCAAAGAATTCATATATGTAAAAATTACCGAAGAGTCTTGAGGATATTCTTTCAGAATAGTTTTCAATTATTTCATCTATATCTAAATTAGTTGATATTATCATTTTTTTATTTAATAGGAGCCTCTTGTTTAAAATATTGTATATTACCAGACCGGAAAACTGGGTAGAAAGTTCTGTACCTAAATCATCGATTATCAGGAGGTCACATTCATATATGTCTCTTAGGGCTTCATCCTCTAAATCTTCATTATCGAAAGAAAATTTGTGCTTTCTTACCAAATCTATAAGCTCCGGTGCTGATTGATAAATTACACTCTTGCCCAAATCAAGCAAATCTTTGGCTATGGAATTGCATAGAAAGGTTTTGCCTAATCCCGGTCTGCCTATAAATAGCAAATTTTTGTTGTGATGGTCAAAGTCCTTTGCATATTTAATACATTCCATTAAAATATGTTCCATGTTTTTTCTCGGAGATATACCTTTTTCCGTTGGTTCGTTGGAATAGAAATTAATATTGAAGCTGTCAAAGTTCTCTTTTGCTATTCTGTGAGACAGCTTAAATTGTTTGTATCTGTAGGCAATAAGTTTTTGCATAAAACAGCTGCATTTTTCCGATCCAATATAACCGGTATCTTTGCATAATTCGCAGTTGTATTTTATTTCCAGATAGTCTTTGGGATAATTATTTGCTGTGAGTATTTCCGTTTTTTCTATTTTTAAATCTGTTTGTTTTTTATGAAGTTCTTTTAATAATATATCTCTATTTTCTTCATTCATCAGTATAGCTTTGGTAATATCTAAACCCAGTTTTATCATTTCATCTTCTATTTCTTTCAGTCTAGGTAGTTTTTCGTAAAGCTCCTTTTTCCTCTTTTCCAGCTCTTGTCTGTTCTTGTCCCTTATTTCTTCGTATTCTTTCAATATAGTCTGGATATCATTCACTTAACTCACCTCTGCTTTTTTCCAGGAGCTTTTGTTTCAATAAATCTGTATCATATGTACGCCCTTTAAAATTATTAAAGGTTCTTCTTGTGGTTTTTGAGACTTTTTTCTCATCCGCTGAAGAGGTTCTTGATAAGTAAGTCTCAATTTCATCCAAGGTTTTTATGTTATTCTCGTGCCATTCTGTCAGTACTTTATCGATATAGGAAAAAGACGGCTTTAAAGTCTTTACAGTCAATTCGCAGGCCCTTAGCACAGCCTCATCGGAGAAAGAATATTCGTAAAACCATTTATAAAGCATTTCTTCTTCTACTGCGGTAGGTTGTCTCCCTACTCGTAAAAAATTTAACACCTTGCTGTATTTTTGCCATTTCTCTTTGTGCCGATTTGCATATTCGATAGCTTTTTCCTGTGAGTCGATTCCTGCGTCAAACCAGTTTCTGGCTACCTGTTTCAAATAAGGCAGATCCTTTTTATTTCTTGAGTAACAGTCTTCTACTATCATCACTACTATTTCAGGTGAGAAGTTATATTCTTCAATCCAGTCCAGAAAAGCGAATATTTCATTCTGCGATAATTCTCTTCCGGAAATCTTTC
>DUSG01000314.1 GCA_012842725.1 Clostridiales bacterium | reverse complement strand
GGAGCTATTCCATTATCCGGATCTCCCTGTTCTGGGTCGTAAACATAACCGCATACAGTGCATACCCACTTATCCATTTATACTACCTCCTCGGTTGTATTATTTAAATCGATTATAGCATCAAATGGATAAGATTTCTATATACATCTTATAGATTTCTGAAAACTTTTCCTAACCTAGTTATGCCTTCTACTATCTTATCTTCAGGCATGCAGGAATAATTTAATCTGCAATGATTTTCGTTTCCTCCGTTAGGATAGAAAGTTCCTCCAGGAACAAAGGCAACTTTTTCTTCCAAAGCTTTCTTCAGCACTTCTGCAGCATCCAAACCTTCAGGCATTTCAACCCATGTGAAGAGCCCTCCACTTGGATATGTGAATGTAAAGCCTTCTGGGAATTCTTTTTTCATGGTCTCTATCATCAAATCTCTTCTTCTTCTGTATACTTCAATTATTTTTTCGATATGTTTTTCTATATCATACATTTCCATGAATACTGCTGCTTCTCTTTGTGCCATGCTGTTGCACTGCAAATCTGCACCTTGTTTTACCAATACATATTTTCTTACAATTTCAGGTGAAGCAGCAACCCAACCTATTCTCAAGCCGGGAGAAAAAATTTTAGAGAATGTTCCTAAGAAGATTACTATGCCTGTTGTATCAAAATGTTTAATTGCGGGGAGCTTTTCGCCTTCAAATCGAAGCTCTCCATAAGGGTTATCTTCCACCACAGGTACATTATACTTCACGGCCAGTTCAACTAATTTCTTTCTTCTTTCCAAGCTCATTGTAATACCGGTTGGATTCTGGAAATCCGGTATTGTATAGATGAATTTTGCATTAGGATTTTCTTGTAATGCTTTCTCCAGCGCGTCCATCCTCATACCGTCTTGGTCCATTTCAACTTCTACAAATCTAGGCAGATAAGCCTTGAATGCATTTAATGCACCTAAATAGCTTGGACTTTCGCATATAACGGTATCTCCCTCATCCAAGAATACTTTACCTGAAAAGTCCAAACCTTGTTGTGAACCGCTTGTTATCAATATTTGTTCCGGTGGAACTTCTACCCCTATTTTTTTCATTCTTTCTGAAATCATTCTTCTCAACGGCATGTATCCTTCCGTTGGGCTATACTGCAGAGCTGCTTTTCCGTCTGTATCTAATACTCTGAGAGAAACTTGCTTCATCTCTTCGATTGGGAATAATTCCGGTGCTGGTAATCCTCCTGCAAAGGAAATAATTTCTGGTTGTTCTGTAAGTTTTAGCAGCTCTCTTATTGCAGAGCCCTTGATGTACTCCATTCTTTTTGCAAATTTAACTGACATTTAAAAACCCCCTAAAATTTTTTCCCCGCCATCCTTTGTTATATCCTCCAAACTTATTTTACATCATATTATAATTTTAATCTATAAAAAAATTAAAATATAGATGTTCTTTATTTTTATGATTTCAAAAAACAAGAGAAATCATAAAAGATTTCTCTTAGATAACATATCTTTTATATATTTTTTTCGTTAAATTCATTAATGATTTTTACGGAAGAACTTGTCCCTATGCGTGTAGCTCCAGCTTCAATCATAGCTAAAGCAGTATTTAGGTCTCTAATACCTCCTGATGCTTTAACTCCCATGTCCTTTCCAACAACTTTTTTCATAAGAGCAACATCTTCTTCCGTGGCGCCTGCTTTTGAAAAACCTGTTGATGTTTTTACGAAATCAGCTCCAGCTAATTTTGCTGCTTCGCATGCTTGAATTTTTTCTTCGTCATTTAATAAGCATGTTTCAATAATTACTTTAAGAAGTGCTTTTCCTTTGCATACATTTGCTACAGTTTCAATATCTTTTTTGACATATTCGATATTACCGCCTTTTAAGGCACCTATGTTCAATACCATATCAATCTCTTGAGCACCGTTTTTTATAGCTTCTTCAGCTTCATAAGCCTTTACAGCAGTCATACTGGCTCCTAGAGGAAATCCAACTACGGTACAGACCTTAACCGGAGAATCCTTTAGAATACTATAAGCAAGTTTGACATAGCATGGATTCACACATACAGATGCAAAACCGTATTCCAACGCTTCCCTGCATACTCTCTCCACGTCATTTTCATCAGCTTCTGGCTTCAAGATTGTATGGTCTATATAGGAAGCTAAATCAATCATTCTCTTATTATCTCCCCTAAGTCACCATTATTTATTCCAGCAGCATTGCCTTCTTCAATATCTATATGCATGTCTAAAGCAAAATCTGGATGTACTCTTACTATTACATTTTCAAATACTAAAGCCCTTTCTTTGCCGACTCTGACTTTTACAACGTCCTTATCTTTAAGACCAAACTTTGGAGCATCATTTGTATGCATATGAATATGTCTTGCTGCGACAATAACTCCTTCTTCAAGTTTAACCTGACCTTTTGGACCTACCAAAATACATCCGGGTGTTCCTTTAATATCTCCTGATGCTCTTACTACCCCTTCAATGCCAAGAGTCCTTGCATCATACATAGAGATTTCAACTTGTGTAGTAGGTCTTACAGGTCCTAAAATCCTTACACCTTTTATCGTTGATTTTGGGCCGACTATATCTACTCTTTCATCACATGCATACTGTCCAGGCTGTGAGAGATTCTTTATATTAGTCAGCTCATAGCCTTCACCAAAGAGTATTTCCAAATGCTCCTTACTTAAATGTACATGTCTGTTTGACATTGCAACCGGTACAAATTTTTCCATAAATACCCTCCTATTATTATTTTC
>DUSG01000061.1 GCA_012842725.1 Clostridiales bacterium | reverse complement strand
TTCATGAATTTTCTACTATAATTAAATAAAAAATAATAATTATTATCAGCTAATAAGCGATAAAGGCAAACCACGGGAAACCGTGGGACGCAAAGCTATAGGGCCTGTAAAATGGCAGCCAGCTACCGAAAGATTAGTTTTTATTTTTCTTAAACTTTCTTTCAAAATGAATATTCGCTTTAGCTGATAATTCTTACTCGACAAAGGCAAACCACGGGAAACCGTGGGACGCAAAGCTACAGGGCCTGTAAAATGGCAGCCAGCTACCGAAAGGGGAGTTATCAGTGAAAAAGATTAGATTTATTGCATTGTTAATAATAGGTATACTGCTATGGAATCCAATAGTAGCAGATGCTTCTTCAAGAATAATTATAGATACTAATCAGGTTAAAGAAGGAATAGTGAGGATATCTTATGAAGGTCTTAGCAAAAAAACAAAAGTGATGGTGGAGAAAGGTTCAACTGTTTATTATTATGACTTGAAAAATGAAGAAGAATTTTTCCCACTTCAGTTTGGAGACGGCAACTACACTGTCTCAGTTCTGGAAAATGTCTCAGGAACTAAATATAAACTGTTGACGAAGAAAAGCTTCAAGGCAGATATAGAAGAAAATGCAGTTTTCCTCAAATCAGCACAACCGGTTGTTTGGAATAAAGAAATGGAAGCCATCAAGTTGGCCAATGAATTAGCAAAAGGTAAAAAAGGCAGCCCGGAAATTGTACAAGCTATATATGAATATATTGTAAATAATATTGATTATGATTACAACAAACTGGACAAGCTGGCATCAGACTACATTCCGGATATAGATGAGGTATTAAAAGACGGCAAAGGCATATGCTATGATTATTCAGCTTTGTTTGCAGCAATGTTAAGAAGCCAAGGCATACCTGCAAAGCTGGTAAAAGGATATAGAGATGGAATTAATGTATATCACGCTTGGAATGAAGTTTACTTAAACGGCAGTTGGAAGGTTATAGATACTACCATCGATGCTTATATGCTTAATGATGGGACAAGCAGTAGCATGTTCCAGGATGAAAGCAAGTACAATAAATTGAAAGAATACTAAGAACCTGAATATCAGGTTCTTTTTTTATCAAACCATTCTATTGTAATATTAAATCGGCTAATATATAATTAGAATGTTAGAAATGAGTAATGATATAGCTACTAGCTACTAGCTGCTAGCTTGCTAGCCGCTAGCTCCTAGTAAAAAAGAAGAAAATACTAGAGTCTATAAGCCAGGGGTCAGGAGCTAGAAGCTAGAGTCCAGAAGCTAGTGGAAAGAAGCATATTTAGATTGTGAGGAAAAGAAATGAAGAAGACGAGTATAGGCGGCCAGGCAGTTATCGAAGGAGTTATGATGAAAGGTCCTGAGGATATTGCCATAGCCGTTAGAAAACCAGATGGTGAAATTGCTTTAAAAAAAGAAAAACTGAAATCAAACAGAAAGAAGATTTCCAAAATACCTATAATAAGAGGCATGTTTGCGTTTATAGATGCAATGGTGATAGGAGTCAAAGCACTTTCCTACTCTGCGGAATTTTTTGAAGAGGAGGAGAAAAAGCCGGATAAAAAGCCTTCAAAGTTCGATGATTTCATGGAAAAAAACATGGTTCCTATTGCTGTGGTGATTTCGATAGCTTTTTCCGTCGGCTTGTTCATACTGCTTCCCACTTTTGCGGTAAGCTTTATGGCACCGGTTGCGAAAAAGCCGATTATTATGAATTTGATAGAGGGAATTATAAGAATAACCATTTTCATAGGTTATATTGCCCTTATATCCAAAATGAAGGATATTGCCAGAGTTTTTCAGTATCACGGAGCAGAGCATAAGAGTATATTTTGCTATGAAAACGGCGAAGAGCTTACAGTGGAAAATGTGCGAAGGTATTCAAGACTTCATCCAAGGTGTGGTACCAGTTTTTTGTTTATAGTAATGATAGTCAGCATATTGCTTTTTTCTGTTTTTAAATGGCCTAACATTCTCGTCCGGGTTGTAACCAGAATCGCTCTGTTACCTATTGTTGCAGGAATATCATACGAGATTATCAAATGGGCAGGGAGAAGCGATTCAAAGCTGGTTTCCATTGTTTCTGCACCCGGGATGTGGCTTCAGAAGATAACTACTAGAGAGCCAGATGACAGCCAAATAGAAGTGGCTATTGTGGCTTTGAAAAATGTTCTGGTGGAAGATAAGGATGCTGATTTATGGTAGCTTATACCATAGAGAGTATATTGAAAGAAGGTGCTTCTTTATTAAAGGATGCAGGAATAAGCAGCCCTTATTTGGAGGCACAGATATTGCTGGAGAACATCAGCGGATACAGAAAGATTGATATGATAGTATACAAGGACAGGCCCGTGGATGGTAAAACTGCAGAAAAATTTTTTCAACTGATAGATGAGCGGAGAAAAGGTAAACCTATACAATATATAACAGGACATCAGGAATTCATGGGCTTGGATTTTTGTGTCCATGAAAATGTGCTTATCCCCAGGCGGGATACGGAAGTTTTGGTGGAAAAAGTTCTGCAGCTTCTGAAGGATAAAGAGAAACCTGTAATTGCAGATATATGTACAGGTACAGGTGCTATTGCAGTGAGCCTTGCCTATTACATATCTGATTCCTTTGTTTATGCTACGGATATTTCTCTTTATGCCGTGGAGTGCTGTAGAGAGAATATAGACAGGTATGGATTGAAGGACAGGATTAAGTTGCTCCGGGGAGATTTGCTGGAGCCGTTATTTGAAGAGGGTCTGGAGGGAAAATTGGATGCATTGGTTTCAAATCCTCCATATATTTCGAATAAGGATATGGAAAGCCTTCCCGACAATGTCAGAGGCTTTGAACCCCACTTAGCCTTGTATGGCGGAGAAGACGGTATGGAGTATTATAGAAGAATATTGAAAGACGCTTCAAGATTGCTGAAAAAAAGTGGTTTGCTTGCCTTTGAAATAGGTTGGGATCAAGGTGCTGAATTGACAAAACTTCTTGAAGCTGAAGGAGTCTATAGGGATATTAAGGTAGAAAAAGATTTAGCAGGTTTAGATAGAATAGTATATTGTTTTATGGAGGAGTAGATTGGCATGTTTGAAAAGCTTGAATTTATAGAGGGAAAATATGAGGAGCTAAGTATAAAAATAAGTGATCCGGAGATAATAGCGGAACAAAATCTGTGGAAGAAACTGGTAAAGGAACATTCGGATATTGAACCTTTGGTGATGAAGTTCAGAGAGTATAAATCCGTAATCAAGAATATAGAAGATTCAGAGGAGATGCTAAGAGAAGAGGAAGATAGAGAGCTCCTGGAAATGGTCAAGATAGAGCTTGCTGATTTGGAGGAGAAAAGAGCAGCCTTGGAGGAAGAATTGAAAATAATGCTTCTTCCCAAGGATCCCAATGATGAAAAGGATGTAATAGTTGAAATAAGGGGTGCTGCAGGAGGAGAAGAGGCTGCTTTATTTGCTGCGGATTTATTCAGAATGTATACAAGATATGCAGAACGTCAGGGTTGGAAGGTGGATATATTGAGTTCCAATCCTACGGATATTGGCGGCTATAAAGAAGTGATATTTGAGATAATCGGGAAAGGTGCCTACAGCAGGTTGAAATATGAAAGCGGAGCTCACAGGGTTCAAAGGGTTCCAACTACAGAAGCGGGAGGAAGGATTCATACGTCTACTGCTACTGTATTGGTAATGCCTGAAGCAGATGATATTGATTTTGAGCTGGATATGAACGACGTAAGGATTGACGTATTCAGGTCCAGCGGCCATGGGGGACAGAGTGTAAATACCACGGATTCAGCCGTTAGGGTTACTCACATCCCTACAGGAACAGTGGTAACCTGTCAGGATGAAAAGTCTCAGTTGAAAAACAAGGAAAAGGCTCTGAAAATATTGAAATCCAGATTGTTGGAGGCAGAAATAGCAAAGAAAAACGCAGAGATAGCCAATGAAAGAAAAAGTAAAATAGGAACAGGGGACAGAAGCGAAAGAATAAGGACTTACAACTTCCCTCAGGGAAGGGTTACAGACCACAGAATAGGTCTTACCCTATATAAATTAAATGATTTCCTTGACGGTGATCTGGATGAAATGATAGAAGCCCTTATAACTACGGATCAGGCAGAAAAGCTCAAAAATAATGAAGAATAAAATGGATATTAATATGTGGTTGTCAAAAAGATAATCACATATTATTTTTTTGCAATGATTCATGCATTTTAATTGCTAAATGATTTTAAGCCTTCAACTAATGACATTTGATATTTTATTTGTTAAGGCTATAATTGGATATATGATTACACACACTATTGTTCAGATAGAATAGGGGGATTAGACAATGTTATTT
>DUSG01000313.1 GCA_012842725.1 Clostridiales bacterium | reverse complement strand
TCCCTCCTGGATATTGTGTACTGGGATTTGGTGTTCATCTTATCCAAATAATCTCTGTCTCCCCAATCCTTCCTTTCTATATAATATTGCCTGGATATCTGCCAGAAATCCTGAGGAAAGAGGAAGAAAGGCACCAAAACTTTTAGCTCGTCACTGCTTATTGGGATTTCTTTATCGTAAAGCTCAATTATATACATGGCTTTGTCTATATCCCAACCGGTCTTTTTCATATTCCTTATTATCAGGCTTCCCAGGTCGTGAATCCTTATATCCACAGCGCAGTAGTCAAAATCCAGAATATAAAGTTTACCATCAAAGGACTGTAAAAGATTGTGGTGAGCATAATCATGATGTATGAAGCCTTTCTCTTCTTTTGCTTTATCTACAAGTTTCTCATAAGGAGAATCCAACAGAAGTTTCAGGGCTCTGCGGGCATCATCCAAGCACATGTCTACAAATTCAAGATATAACCTGTCAAATTCAGTTCTCCCTCTTTTAAGTAAAGCCCTGAATTTCATCTCATTCATCTCATATATGCGTTCTTTAAAGTTTTCCGTCCATTTTCCCAATAGATTTCTCGAATCCGGTATCACCGGTGGTTCGAAACCCTGAGATGCTTTGTGAAACTGAGTAAGTAAATGAGTGGCAGATTCTAAGTCTATTGGATTTAGATAATCCAATTCCCTTCCATCAACCCACTCGGTAAGATAATATTCTTCTCCGTCATATTCATAAAAAATGCTTCCGTCATCTTTTCTCACATATTCCATCATGTTCTGGAAACCATTTTTCTTCAGATGGTCTATGGCAGACATTATGAAATCCATTTCTCCTTTGCTGTATATCACTCTTTTAAGAGAATACATCCCTTTTTGGGTGATTATTCTAAAAACATTTCTGTAAGGCACTATATCTATCACTTCTAAACCCATCATATTGATAAGTTCCAAATCCAAGTTATAATCAGAAAGTATCTCTCTGTCTTTTTGCCTATTTTCCGTTATAAATGCATCCATAGTCATTTTATCACTTCCTCTAGTTTCTTGACTATCTCATATCTTCTTTCTTCTTTTCTTAGGCTTCTCTCCATCTTTTTCATAAGCTCATATTCGTTATAGTTCTTTTTCTTACCGTAATACCTGTTTACTATTTTATAGAATCTTCCCGGTTGCAACAGCAATGCCCTTATTATGTTCAAAGAGTCGTTATCTAAAGGTTTTACTTTGGAATAGCCGTGTATAACACTTGGTAGATATGGAAGTCCCTTGCCTCCTATGCAGCTTTCAAGCAGAGATGCCAAATCCGTCTCGATAATATCATAGCTGCAGTCTTCCATAGCTGTTACAAAAATATCGCCTTTGTTAGTAAGTATTAAAGAATGCTTTTTAAAAGTTTTGTGGCACAATTGATTGGTCTGCATGGATTTGTACACCTTTTCCATATAACGGCTTTCCTTCAGCAGCAAGTAAGCTTCCTCTGCTCTTTTCTCAAACATATCGACATTATTAATAAACAATCTGTCAAACTTATTCTTTATTTTCTTTTCCTCCACTGCTTCTTTGAATTTTTTCATTCTTGCTGATTGAACCTTAATCTTATCCATCCACCTGCCCCAATCTACCTTGGCCCTGCTACCGGGAGCAGGAATAAAATTGTCTGCAGCTAAATGATATTTTGCTAAAACCTCACCTATTTTTTCTCCGTCTTCATGGGAACTGACACTGAAATGCCTGCCTTTCATGGTATCTTCCAGAACATACAGATTCCCATCATATTTGATGTAATATTTGCCTTCCTGTGTTTTGCATAAAGCTGATATATTAGTGAATCCTCTGCTTTTTATATGTTCATAGGCTGAAGCTACAAAAAGCACCTGGGCTTCATCCTTTTTCATCCTTTTTATAAATTTATCTCCCTGGTCGGTATATATAAGTATGCCTTTATCGCTTTCGTGCATGTTATAAATCTCGAGACCATACTCTTTCTGTATCAATTCTCTTATCTCACGTCTTTTGAATTTTCCATGTTTACCGGACACTGAATCACCTCTTTCTGCCTTTAAGGCGCTTTCTTATAATCCGCTCTTTTTCCTCCAGCAGCTCCTCATATTTTTCTCTCTTCTTTACAAGTTTTTTCAGGAGCTTTATTTCGTCTTCCAATTCATCAATTCTTCTCTTATAAAATTCCACATCTTCTGATGGAGATGAGGATAAAAATTCAATTTCCTCCAATTCATCATAGTCCTTATGGTCTCTTTTCTTTCCCATAAAACCACTCCAATCTTTTTTAAAGGGCTAGATATTCTTTTAGAAAAGCCTCTCTCAATTTATAATCATCTTTTACTCTATTGAGCCTTGACATGAAATTCTCCATGGCCCAAGGTTGTTTTTCCACATAATATTGCAAACCTACCTGCCAGAAATCCTGAGGAAAAACGGTAAAGTATTTTATTACCTTCAATTCTTCATCATCTATCGGATAATGTTTTGAATACTCATTAAGTATGAAATATGCCTTGGAAATGTCCCATATGCCATGCTTCATGTTTCTGATAACAAGGCTGGCCACGTCATGAAGCCTTGTATCCATAATACAGTAATCAAAATCAATTATTCGCATTTCTCCTGTTGGAGTAATCAGAAAGTTATGCTCCGCCATATCGTGATGGCAAAATTCGCTTCTTTCTCTTGCTTTCTCTGAAATGCTTTGATAGCTGCTGTTTTTCAATAAGTCTATAGCTTCATAGCCTTGGTTTAAATGAAAATCAATAAGCGGGTAAAATACTTCATCGAATTCATCTTTTATTTTTTTAGTTTCGATGATGGATTTAAATAATTTTATTTCATCCAATCTTTTCTGAAAGTTCTCAGGCCATTTGCCGTAGTATATCCTCGGTTGTGAACCATCTGGTATTTTCAAGCCTGATGCAGCTTTATGAAATTCTGCCGATAGCTTTATAGCTTTTATTAAGTCCTCATTTTTCTTGAACTTGCACTGCCTGCACTCAATCCAGGGCAAGACATAATATATATATTCTCCATCTTCAATACATATGTCATTATCCAAGGTTCTTTCATAGGCAATTGGTGCATTAAAACCATT
>DUSG01000312.1 GCA_012842725.1 Clostridiales bacterium | reverse complement strand
TTGAGCCATTTCTCATCCCTCCAGTTAGGTTTTTGGGTTTGTCAATTTAATTCTAACCAGAGGGGTGAGGGTGGCTCAACCCTTTTTTAAAACTCCCTTTTTACACAATTATATGGACTTAACTTAATAAATTTTTCTTAATTAATTTCTAGTAAGAATTACTTATTAAAAAGTACTTCAATAAAAAGCCTTTCTTATTGATTTACTCATTATCTAGTTATATATTATAAATGCATATCTTTAATTTATAATATGCTTTCAGGTTAATACTGAATGTGGCTTTATGGATAAGAAGAAAATAAATTAAGTTGATGAATATGAAAGGTTGATTAGAATTTATGAAAAAAGATCAGATAAGCATATTTGATGTGAAGCTAAATGAAGATTTGAAAAAAGATGGACCTCTTGCACTTAGAATGAGACCTGATACACTTGAAGAGTTTGTAGGGCAAGAAGAAATAATATCTCCGGGTAAGCCTTTATATAGAGCCATAAAATCAGATAGATTATCCTCAATTATTTTATGGGGACCTACTGGATGTGGTAAAACCACTTTAGCAAGAATTATTTCTAATTGTACTAAAGCTTACTTCCAGCAATTAAATGCAGTATCATCCGGAATCAGTGATTTGAAAAGAATTGTTGAAGATGCCAAATCAAGAAAAGCAATGTACGGACAAAAAACTATATTATTTATTGATGAGATACATCGTTATAATAAAAGTCAACAAGATGCACTATTGCCGTATGTAGAAGATGGAACATTGATATTTATAGGGGCAACTACAGAAAATCCTTATTTTGAAATTAATGATGCGCTAATTTCACGTTCTACTGTTTATAAACTTAGGCCTTTGGAGAAATCAGATATTATAAAAATAATCAAGAGATGCTTGAATGATAAAGAAAAAGGTTTAGGAATATATGATATTGATATTTCAGATGAAGCAATAGAATATCTAGCAATTATATCTAACGGAGATGTTCGTCAGGCTTTAAATGCTCTGGAAATAGCAGTGCTTTCCACTGAAAAAAATGAAAAAGGCAAGATTGTAATTGATAAAAAAATAATTTCAGAATCAGCACAAAGAAAATTTATAAACTATGACAAAACAGGAGACAATCATTATGATATTGTATCAGCTTTTATTAAGAGTATGAGAGGTTCAGATCCCGATGCAGTAGTACATTATCTAGCTAGAATGATTTATGCAGGTGAAGACCCAATGTTTATAGCTCGAAGAATAATTATATGCGCTTCTGAAGATGTGGGTAATGCTGATCCTAACGCTTTATCTGTTGCTGTTAACGCTGCCCAAGCAGTAAAACTTGTAGGTATGCCGGAGGGGAGAATAATTCTTGCTCAAGCAGCAATTTATGTTGCTTGTGCACCAAAGAGCAATGCTTCATATATTGCTATTGACAAGGCTCTAAAGGATATAGAGGAAAAAGATGTTGGTGAAGTACCATATCATTTGAGAAATAATGTTTTTAAAGATGCAGAGAAATTTGGGTATGGATTGAATTATAAATATCCTCATGACTATTATGGGAATTTTGTAGAGCAACAATATATGCCTGATGAATTATCAGGCACTGTATATTATTCTCCTACAGAAAATGGCTATGAAAAAAATATAAAGGAGCATATGAAGTTGTTAAAAAATCTAACTTCTAAACCAATTGGCAAATGATTTTATAAAACTTGAAGTTTTGCTTAAGTCTTCTTTGGGAAATGGTTCTTTTTTATCGAATTTTTCTTCTGAAGTGTAATCTATATTATTACTGGAATTTTCAATATTATTGGAAGATATGAATTCAATTTTTTCATTTTTTCCTGACAGAAGAGTAGTACTTTCCAATTTCAATGTAGTAGGTTTGTATTTCATGAATTTTTCTCTAAAATTACTTTGTTTCAAATTGGGTTGTATTGGCTTTAGTAAATTTTGGTTATTGGATACTTCTGGTTCAGCAGATGTATTAATAATCTTTTTTTCTTCCAAATGATTCAACTTAAGATTTAATGCCTCTAGTTTTTCTGACATTACATTGATTAAATCCAATAAGATTTTTGAGTTATCAATTTGTTTGTTATCTTCATCAATGGTATTTTCGTTTATATTGTTTTTTTCGTACGGCAGAATTAACTCCAAATTGTTATCTAATGAACATATTTCATCTATTTCGGATAAATTATTGTCATTACTTTCAATTTTTTTTACGTAAAACAATGGTGGAAGTTGATATACAGGTATTTTAGTGTAATTTATCCATTTTTTCATATCAAGGCTGTAATTATGATTATAGTAATAATTGTTATGTCTGTAACTTATTCTTAATAAATTATCTGACGTAATATTAAAAGTTAAATCGACGTCTCTATGCGCTGGATTTAATTTTATTATATCAACAAGAGAAAAAGAGTCTTTTATATTTAAGTGTTTTGAAAAACAAAACACATTTAAAATATCGTTTGTGTAATCGTAACAAAACAGATTTAAAATGTTATTACTAATCGATGTTTTAATAAATACGTCCTTGCCATTGAGATTGACTATAGGAGTAGACGACCATTTTAAGATTGATGCATCATAATTATAGTATTTCAATGATAAAATATTACCGTCAGATAAAGCAGAAATCAGATGAAGATTATTATAGTCAGACATTTTGATAAATTGAGAATAATCTAAGGTTTTAGAGTAGATTTCGCATATGAAAGACTTTTTCCATTCATTATTTTCTCTAGTTAATAGAAATAAATCGTAATAGGATTCAACTAATAGTTTTTTTGCAAAAACAATACATATGCCGTTGATTAATGCAAAAATTCCTAAAGGTATAATTGTACCGAAATCCTTTTTTAACGACAGTTCTTCTATATGCCATCCTTCCGAGTCATAAGTTAACAGCATATAATCTCCATTTATACTTTGACATAGAAGGTTAATGCTATCATTATGAGATTTGGTTAAATGAAAATTTTGATATACTCCATTTATCAACATGGTTTCTTTTATGTTCCCCTGCAAATCTATCATTTTACAGTATAACGCAGATTTTTCGAAATAAATATTAAACTTACCATCTTTTGTTATTATTAACGCCATATAATTCATAGTCCATGACAATATTACCACCACCTTAATATAGACCTACAAAATTATATGGTAAACAATTTGTTTTTATGTTGCTATTATGTATTAAAATTTTTACACAAAAATTATTACTTTTCATATTATGTACTATGAAATATATTATATAATCATGTAAGGAAGGTGTTTATATATGCCGCTACCTCAAGTAGAATGTTCCGGTACAATTACTCTAGATGGTGCTACACTGTTTAGAGAATGCGTTAAAGTAAAAAAAGTTTTTGATGAATTTGTATTGAGGGAATGTGTAGAAGGAATAGAGTTTGAATTAGCTGAGAAATACAAAGATTTTAAGGGATGCATAGAACCTACTTTAATTTTAAAGGATGGTAAAATACTAAATGCTCAGATTAAAGATGCTTCCAGAAGGAAAGGACTTAATGGCTTGTTAAGTCCCGAAAACAGGCTGAGATTTTCTGGGAAATGCTGCTTTAAAGTATTTGCAAGAGATACAAGAGGAGATTTAATCGAATTAAAAGTCAAAAACATACCAAGTGGTAGTGCTTTATCTATAGGTCCGGATGGAGAGTTATGTTTTAACTTTAACGTAAGAAGATTATATCCAGGTGCTTCACAAGAGACTTTTGAAAGACTATTACATTTTATTGATAAAGGCGTATTTGAGCTTCAGTGCCTTGGAGAAGCGATTATCGATGAGGAAAATAACGATTTTACTGACTCAACTCTATTAACCAGTTTAGGAATATTTGTGGCTATAAAACTGGATGCTGAAGTTCAATTGTGCATACCTGTATTTGGATATTGCCAGATAACAGATGAATGCACGACTGAGGATTTCTGTGATAACTTCGATCTTTTGGATATTCCAGATTTCAATCCTCCTCAAGTAGATGATATAGATCCTTATTGCGACTAAAGAAGGTCTACCCATAGACTATTGCTGATACTACGGTATCAGCAATTTAATATAGATAGGCATAGGATAAGTTCCAATACTTATTCCTATGCCTTTTTTATCATTGTGAAACAATTTAATTTATTGAATAAACTATTGCATAAGTTCATTTTGTAGCTCGGGCTTTTTAAATTATTAATAAGTTATTAATATCAAATTTTATTCTTTTTGTTTAGATTAAGTAGAACAGGGAAAAAAGATAATTTGATTTTTATAGTGTTTTCTAAAAAAATTTATTATTTTTTTATGATAAATTCTAGAAAATATATAAAAAATAATTGACAGTAAATAAATAAAGTGTTATTTTAAAAATGTAAATCCTAGTTTATTAGTAGGAATTAATGAGAAAGGTTGATAGTATGATACTTTCAACAAGAGGCAGGTACGGAATAAAAATGATGCTTGAATTAGCATTAAACTACGGTAAAGGTGCTATACCGCTGAAAGATATTGCAAATAGACAGTCATTATCGGATACTTATTTGGAACAACTTATATCACCTCTTAGGAAAAACGGACTTGTTAAAAGTACAAGAGGAGCTCAAGGTGGTTATGAATTAGCAAAGAATCCATCGGAAATAATGGTGGGTGATATAATTAGAATATTAGAAGGTTCTCTGGCACCAGCACAATGCGTACTGGAAGAAGAGCCTGAGTGTAGTAAAGCCGAATATTGTGCAACAAGGCTTCTTTATGAAAAAATCACTGAAAGCATTAATAATGTTATTGATTCTATAAGTTTAAAAGATATGGTTGATGACTATTATAGATTAAATAATACTAATGTTAAGAGGAGAAGTGAAAATGAATAGGAGAATTTATCTTGATCATTCTGCAACCAC
>DUSG01000008.1 GCA_012842725.1 Clostridiales bacterium | reverse complement strand
TTATTTCTTCATTTTCCATAATTTCTTCTAATTTATTAATTCCTAATTGTTTTAGAATCTTCATTACATTCAAATTGTCAAAAGGGGTTAAAATAAATGAATCTTCCCCGAATTCATTTATCAGTTTAGTTGCTTTTTCCACACCAATGTTAGTTCTGGGACCGCCTACACAACCACCTGAGCATCCCATACCCTCGATAAAGTTTGAGTCTACATTTATGCCCTTATACAAATCATCAAGTATTTGTTTACACCCTTTTACCCCATCAACTTTTTTAGCTTTAAGTTTAATGACTCTTGTAGGTGCCAACCTGTTTACCACAGTTTTGACAGAAAAGCTGACTCCACCGGTTCTCCCATAAACTCTTCCTCCGAAAGAAGCATGATCCTTTTCGTCTGGCTGGAGTTCTTTCAGATTGATATCAAGAGCATTGAATATTTCCTTTAGCTCTCTGAAATTCAGAACATAATCTATAGCTTCTTTTAATTCGGGTTCTTTAGCTTCCGCCTTTTTTGCTATACATGGTCCAATGAATACAACCTTAGCATTATCATATAATTTTTTCAGTATTCTGCCTGAAGCAATCATAGGGGATACAGAAGGCGAAAGATGTTTATAGATGTCAGGATAGTTATTTTTTATCATGTTGAACCATACGGGACAGCAGCAACTTGTCAGGAAGAAATCTTCTTCAGTTTTTACCAGATGATCGAACTCAAAAGCTTCTTTTATAGTAAGAATATCTGCAAAGAGGGCTACTTCAATCATATCCTTGAAGCCTATCATCTTTAGAGCAGTTCTAAGTTGGCCCATTTTGATATCATCACCGAATTGGCCTACTATTGCCGGTGCCACTGCAGCAAAGACAGGAATATCGTCGTTTTTTAGCAAATCGATGAGAGGAATGAATTCAATCTTATCGGATATGGCTCCAAAATCACATTTAGAAGCACAGTAACCACAGTTGATGCATTTATCATTAACTATTATTGGCTCATTTGTTCTGCTATATATGGGAGCTTCGTACTTTTCAAATATCATACATTGACAAGGATTGTGACTGCAATAATCGCAGGGTCCATTAATCTTGGCGACAATAGGAAGTTTGATTTCTTTGTTTCTTTTTACCATATCCAGCTCGTCTTTAAAATCATCACCCCTATTAGGATCCAAACCCATTGCAATTCTAATATGATCCTTTATAAAGGACATTTCATCATCACTGAATCCGTATTTATTTTTGATATCATATGCCAAATCGTTTAAATCCTCTATATTGTTCAATTTCCCATTCCAGTATCTCCTTACAAGTTCACTGAAAATAAACATGCGTTTTTCATTGAAGTTGATATATCTATCTTCCATAGAATACTCTCCCTCGACTTAGTACTTTAACTTTTATTATTTAATGAATAGCCAAGTTTATTCGTAATTATCATGAAGCAAGTCAAAGAAAACACAAAAAAATACCTCCAAGCAGATAATCTATTTTGTTAATTAGACTTTCTACTTTGGAAGTATTTTCACATCATTGTTTTATGATATTTTAATATTTTTATTTCTTTCTGACAGGAACCCAAACTTCACTGTAAGCGTAATCCTTTTTATTTGGATCCATCTTTGTAAAAGAAAAATGAGGTGCATTGATTACTTCGTAATCGGAAGAAGGAAGCCATTCAGAATATATCCTGGCCATTGTCTGCTGTAATGTTGACGGAAATGGGCCTTCATTTGGGAATACTGCCCATGTACAGGCTTCAACCCGCACTTTATCCAAATTTTCACTTATATTTTCTTCAGTGGTCAATACACCGATTAAATGAGTTAAATACCCATCTTCTTTCATGAAATTAGTGTCGGAATCATAAGAAGCATTTACGATTTCATAAGGCTCCATGTTTTGAAGGGCATGCATTTCTTTTCTCTGTTCTTCCGTAATGCTTTGGGCAAGCTTCACAATTTCGTTGTTAATACCCTCAAATTGCAACGGAACCCGTTTGCTTACACCCGCCAGATAGAATGCCGGTTTTTCTACGATTCTAAATTCCATGCTGATTCCTCCTTTAACGGTTATTATAAATGAAAGTTTTGGGAAAGACTTGCTTACACCTTTCTTTATCACATCTGAAGGCAAGAATCCGCTCCATTTCTTAAATGCTCTGGTAAATCCGTCAACTGACTGATAACCATATTTAAAAGCTACATCAGTTACTTTTTCTCCATGTAATAAATCCATATTAGCTTCGGATAGTTTCCTGTATTTGATGTATTCGCTTAGGCTTAATCCCGTAAGATAATAAAATATCTTTCTGAAATGATAGTCAGAAACCCCGGCATATTCAGATATGGCTTCCGGAGATATATCATCAGTCAAATGTTCTTCGATATAATCCATCACTTGATTTAATTCCTTAAGCATTGTTTCCCACCTTTCATATCTACATGATACCAAAGCTGTTATTATGATGCTCGACTTTTTTATATGAAAAATATCGTATAGTTACAATAAATCATAAAAACTCCTTTCCGAGACTACTGATGTTCGGAAAGGAGTTTCAATTCATTCTTCTTCCACTTTAATATTATCCACTATTTTCGCCACACCTCTGGCAGACGAAGCAAGTTCTATGGCTTTTTTCTTATCCAGGTCATCTTCCACGCTTCCCATAAGCACTGCGGTGCCGCTTTTTACATCTACTCCAACGTTAGACAGGCCTTGCTGTTTTTCACTTAGATGAAGTTTGTTTTCGATTTCGTTTTTAATATGGCTGTCGGTAATGTTGCTGCTGTCCATGCTGATGGTTATGTCATTTTCTATGGATTTTACACCGTTTATGCTTCTTGCAATTTCTTTGGCAAACATTTTTTCTCCCAAAACATCTACAACCCCATAGAGAATGACATTGCCGTCTCTGCAGTCAACATTGATGTCCATGGCACTGAGCTGCATTTTTTCATCCAGTTTCTTTTTTATTTGTTCAACGATTTCTTTATCTTTGCTCATATCAATTCCTCCGATTATCGTTATAGTACTTTAAATATTGTTTCACAAAAATAAATGCTTAATGTATTGATGAGCTATTTTCGAAGAGATAAATGAGAGATATGATTATAGCAGAAATAATTTGGGTTTTGTACAGTTAATATGAAAAATTAGCATTAAGATTCGTAGAATAGCTCAAAATTCCGCAAGCAAGATTAAAACTGCTGCACTGTGGATAGTCAAGGGTAAAAATGAACAGGCTAACGCCTGCCCTGTGACAAT
>DUSG01000060.1 GCA_012842725.1 Clostridiales bacterium | reverse complement strand
TGCTTTGTATTCAGACAGGAAAAACCATAGATGACGAAAACAGGATGAGATTTGAGACCAGTGAGTTTTATATCAAGTCAACGGAAGAGATGTATGAACTTTTCAAATATGCTCCTGAAGCTTTAGAAAACACGGTGGAAATAGCCAAAAGATGTAATGTGGATTTTGAATTTGGACATGTTCATCTACCCAAATTTGATGTACCTCAGGGACATACCTCGGATTCATATTTAAGACATCTTTGCGAAATTGGTTTGAGAAAAAGATATGATAATATCACCAAAGAGCATGATGAGAGGATAAACTATGAACTGAGCGTCATAGAAAAGATGGGCTATGCCGACTACTTCCTTATTGTATGGGATTATGTGAGATTTGCAAAAGAAAGAGGGATAATGGTGGGTCCCGGAAGGGGTTCTGGTGCAGGAAGTTTGGTAGCTTATGCAATAGGAATTACGGATATAGATCCTATCAGATACAATCTTTTATTTGAAAGATTTCTCAATCCGGAAAGAATAAGCATGCCGGATTTTGATATAGATTTCTGTTATGAAAGAAGGCAGGAAGTTATTGACTATGTTGTTGAAAAATATGGAAAAGATAGGGTGGCTCAGATAATAACCTTTGGTACAATGGCTGCGAGAGCGGCCATAAGAGATGTGGGAAGAGCGTTGAATATGCCCTATGCCCAGGTGGACAGTGTTGCGAAAAAAATACCCATGGAGTTGGGAATGACCATAGATAAGGCTTTAAGTGTAAATCCTGAACTGAGGGATATGTATGAAAACGATGATGAAATCAAGCTGCTTATAAATCTGTCCAAAGCATTGGAAGGGATGCCAAGGCATGCTTCAACCCATGCAGCAGGTGTGGTTATCGCGAAGGAACCTGTTACCAACTATGTTCCTCTCCAGATGAATGAAGACGTTATAACCACACAGTTTCCCATGACCACTTTGGAAGAATTGGGACTGCTGAAGATGGATTTTCTGGGACTGCGTACTCTTACAGTCATAAGAGATACATTGAATTTGATAAAAGAGCAGGGGCTGGAAGTGCCTAACCTGTCAGAGATAGACTATAATGACAGAAATGTATATAACATGATCAGCGAAGGAGAAACTTATGGAGTGTTCCAGCTTGAAAGCGCAGGTATGACGC
The DNA here is from genome assembly GCA_012842725.1 of Clostridiales bacterium. Taxonomy (GTDB): domain Bacteria; phylum Bacillota; class Clostridia; order Lutisporales; family Lutisporaceae; genus Lutispora. The sequence goes on along the minus strand of DUSG01000060.1, from coordinate 2,444 downwards.
AATTCATGAAGGAACTGAAACCAAACTGCCTGGAAGATATCATTGCAGGAGTTTCTCTCTACAGGCCAGGTCCTATGGACCAAATACCCAGGTATTTGAAAAACAAACATAATCCTGAGCAGATAAAGTATCTGCATCCAAAGCTGGAACCTATACTGGGTGTCACATACGGATGTATAATATACCAGGAACAGGTTATGCAGATTTTCAGAGAGCTGGCCGGTTATTCCATGGGTAGGTCTGATTTGGTAAGAAGGGCTATGGCCAAGAAGAAAGCTGATGTTATGGCCCAGGAAAAAGAATATTTCATACATGGAATAGTAGATGATAAAGGTAATATAATTGTGCCTGGATGTGTAAGGAATGGAATAGATGAAAAAACAGCTGAGATGATATATGATGAAATGGCGGAATTTGCCAAGTACGGTTTCAATAAATCTCATGCGGCAGCTTATGCTGTCATATCATATCAGACGGCATGGCTCAAGCGCTATTATCCTGTACAGTTTACTGCAGCACTCATAACCAGCGTAATGGACAATAGCAGCAAGGTTGCGGAATATATTCTCCACAGCAAAAGGTTGGGTATCGAAGTGCTTCCGCCTGATATAAATGAAAGCCATATCAATTTTACAGTCACAGGCAACAAGATAAGATTTGGATTGGCTGCGGTGAAGAATGTAGGCATCAATGCCATAAACTCCATAATTGAAAACAGGGAATTAAAGGGCAAATACGAGAGCCTGTATGATTTTATAAACAAAGTGGATCTGGGAGTAGTAAACAAAAGAACAGTAGAGAGTCTCATTAAATGCGGGGCTTTTGACAGTCTTGGTGTATGCAGAAGCAAGCTGATGGCTGTATATGAAAGGCTCATGGATTGTGTCAGCGAACAAAAAAAGAGCAATATAGACGGACAGCTGTCCTTATTTGATACCGGCAAATGCGACCTGGATATAGGCGAAGATATATATCCTGATTTGGACGAATATCCAAAAGATGTAATGCTCGCCATGGAAAAAGAGATGCTGGGATTGTATATAAACGGTCATCCGCTGATGGAATATAAAGAAGAAATGGAAAGGCTGACCACAATTAATACATCACAACTTGTGTTTGGAGAATCGGAAGAAATGGACATGGAAAGTTATACTCTTCAACTGGATGGAAAAAGTGTCGTTATGGGAGGCATATTAGGAGCTGTAAAAGCAAAAACTACAAAGAACAACAACATGATGGCATTTGCTCAGCTTGAAGACCTGTATGGCACCATCGAACTGATAATTTTTCCTAAAATATATGAAGAATACAGGGAATTGCTTAAGAATGACAATATAATTATTGTTGAAGGGAGGATAAGCATAAAGGAAGAGGAAAGTCCCAAATTAATCTGCGAAAGGATTTCCCCTTTGAAAAAAGGCCAGCAGCATAAACTGTATATCAAAATAGATTCAGAAAAAAATCCGGGACTTCTCGAATCCATAAAAAAAGTGCTGAATGATAATAAAGGGGATAATCCTGTCTATATAGTTGACGAGGCGAGGAAGAGCAATGGGAAACCCATGGTTATGCAGGCATCTCGTCATATGTGGGTGAATATCAATGACTCGTTATTGAACGATTTGAAAAAAATATGCGGAGATAAGTGTGTTGCGTTGAAATGAATACTGTATTACACTAGACTTAGGTTAAAGAATAGTCCCCAAACCAAAGGAGGCATCTCGCATGTGGACGGTTATTTATATAGCCAAAAACAAGAAAATGGCCGAAAAAGTACAGGAGCTTTTAACGCAAGAAGGCATGCTTGTTAAGATACAACCTGTCAGTAAAGGAGCTGACAGGATGGATGGATATTTTGAAGTTTTAGTACCTGAAAGTGAAGCTGAAGACGCACAGAACATAATCTATGAATCGGGAATTTGAACAAAAACACTTTATGTGTTTTTGTTTTTTTAAAAAATATAAGGGGGAAACCTGATGAAGAATATTGGCGTATTAACCAGCGGGGGAGATTCCCCTGGAATGAATGCTGCCATAAGAGCTGTAGTTAGGACATCCATATACAATGGATTGAAAGTTTATGGCATAAGAAGAGGATATAACGGACTTATTCATGGTGATGTAGTGGAAATGAATCTTTCTTCTGTAGGAGATATAATTCATAGAGGCGGAACCATTTTAAGAACGGCAAGATGCGAAGAGTTTCAGACAGAAGAAGGGTTGCAGAAAGCATTAAATATAATCGAAGTGTTCGATTTTGACGGTTTAGTGGTAATAGGCGGAGATGGAACCTTCCGGGGTGCATGGGAATTATGTAAAAGAGGTGTAGCATGTGTTGCTGTGCCGGGGACAATAGACAATGACCTGCCTTATACTGACTATACCATAGGTTTCGATACAGCGGTGAACACTGTCGTGGATGCCATAAACAAAATAAGGGATAC
>DUSG01000311.1 GCA_012842725.1 Clostridiales bacterium | reverse complement strand
TGATAGTTCCGCTTGTTGGTGCATTCCTTGTTGACCTGATACACATTCCAAACATCATATGGTTCATAAATTTCTTCAAATAAAATAAATAATAATTTGGCACACTCAAATTTAATGTGCAATATTGCACATTAAATTTGAGTGATGCAATGAACTTTGGAGGGATTAGAATGGCAAAACTTGTAGAATGCGTACCTAATTTCAGTGAAGGTATAAACAAAGATGTAATCGAGAAAATAGTGGATGAAGTAAGAAAGGTAGAGGGTGTAAAGTTACTTGACTATTCATCGGACACAGACCATAACAGAACTGTAGTAACTTTTATTGGAGACCCTGAATCAATAAAAGAAGCTGCATTCAATCTCGCAAAGAAAGCTTCCGAGCTAATTGATATGAGAGTTCATAAGGGTGGACATCCAAGAATGGGTGCTACAGACGTGGTTCCTTTCATACCCGTATCAGAAGTTACCATGGAAGAATGTGTAGAAATAGCAAGAGAAGTAGGTAAAAGAATTGGTGAGGAATTAAATATTCCTGTATACTTATATGAAAGTGCAGCAACCAGACCGGAGAGAGTCAATTTGGCAGATGTAAGAAAAGGACAGTATGAAGGTTTCTTTGAAAAGATTAAAGATGAAAACTGGAAGCCTGATTTTGGTCCCTGGGAGATGAATGTAAAATCCGGTGCAACGGCAGTAGGGGCAAGACCACCATTGGTTGCCTTCAATGTTAACTTGGGCACAAGCAATTTTGAGATAGCTGACAAAATCGCTAAGACAGTAAGACACATAGGCGGTGGCTTAAGATATGTAAAAGCAATGGGAGTAAAACTTGAAGAAAGAAATATAGTTCAGGTATCCATGAACCTCACCAATTATGAAAAGACAGCTATATACAGAGCTTTTGAAATGATAAAGATGGAAGCTCAGAGATACGGTGTACCGGTTGTCGGAAGCGAAATAGTAGGTCTGGTACCTATGAAAGCGCTTATAGACTGTGCAGAATACTATCTCCAAATCGAGAATTTCAGCATGGATCAAATCCTGGAAAAGAGAATAATGGAATAGGCAATACTAAAACTCCGCAGCAATATATGCCGCGGAGTTTTTTATATTCATAATCCTTGACAAGCTTTCGACACAACATTAAGCTAAATTTAACAGGACACAACACAAATTTTCGACAAATAGGAGGGCTCTATCTATGAAAAGATTCAAGTCAATAATCAGTATATTGATTATAATAACGATGTTGATAAGCAGTTTTGTATATGCAAATGAGAATACATATATAGTCTTTACAGATGTGCCTGAAAATCATTGGGCGTATGAAGCCGTACATAATTTGCGGGTGCTGAAGATTACCGACGGTATCGGCAATAATATGTTTGGATTAGGAATGACGGTTACAAGAGCTGAGTTTGTTGCATTTCTTGTCAAGCTGATGCAGTGGGAGCTTGTTTCTCCCGAGCAAGGCAGCTTTGCTGATAACATGGATAATACCGCATGGTATTATGCAGCAATAGAAACAGCCCTACAGCATGATGTAATATCAAAGGATATTCAAAATTTCAGGCCTAAAGATGCCATTACCCGCGAGGAAATGGCGGTAATGCTTGTCAGAGCTTTGGGGTATAAGTCACTTGCAGAGCAGTTGAATAATTTGGATAGCCCCTTTGATGATGTATCTGAAAACATTGGTTACATAACTATGGCTAAGGATTTTGGGATAATAACCGGTGTAGGTAATAATATGTTTAAACCTAAGGATACTGCAAAAAGAGAAGAAGCGGCTGCCATGATGACCCGCATGTATGAAAAACTCAACAGTCCCATAAAGGAGCTTCATGGGTTTTATGCCATAAAGTCCGCTCCGCAGGCAGATATGATAAAAGAGCTTGATTCTGTCGGATTTGGCTGGAGCCGCATTGAATATGATGCTGAGACAGGCAGTATAGTGTTGAATACTACAAGAAAAAACAATAACGAATTTGCTATCCCTGAAGGTTTTGAAGCACCTTTATCTATGGCTGTTGAGAACAATGTGCGAACCAGTCTCATGGTATTTGGCAGCAACGAAACCATAATCAGTACAAAGGACGGTAGTCGTGTTCCTCTGCTTCAATATATTCTCACCAATCCGGAAGCAAGCAAACAAGCTGTTGAAGCAATAACATCACAGGTAAATGCTGCTTTTGGGGGAGATGATAGTCTGACTTTTCAGGGTGTGGTAATAGATTTTGAAAACATAAGGGGAGAAGAGTTGAAAAAAGCTTTCACTGAATTCCTTGCAAAATTGAAAGAAGAATTGGATAAAACCGATAAGCATTTATATGTGGCCGTACATCCGGCAAGAAAGCCCGGACAAGCATATTATGACGGATATGACTTCAGGAGTATAGGAGAGATAGCGGACAAGGTCATACTGATGGCTCACGATTATTATGCAAAAAGGCTTACGGATGCTGAGATGGAAATGGGCTACACATTGACTCCCGTATCACCCATAGATGAAGTATATTACGCTTTAAAAGCCATTAAAGATGAAAGTACAGGGGTGAAGGACAGAAGCAAGATATGGATACAGTTCTCCTTCGACAGCGCGCAGTGGAAGCTGAGAGAAGGAAAAGTCATCAACAGAAATCCATACAGCCCCGGTTATGATGCAATACAGAGGAGGCTCTTGATGGATGAAGTGGAAATCAGTTATTCTGAACGACTGCAGAACCCTTATGCTTCTTTTTATGACAGTACAGATGATACCCTAAACGTGATATGGTATGAGGATTCAAGAAGTATTCAGGCTAAAATTGATTTGGCCAAGATGTTTGGAATACATGGAATATCTCTGTGGAGGTTGGGTAATATACCGGATTTTTATGAGAATGAAAATAAAGAGATATATATGGATGTTTGGAGACATATATTAAGGGAGAGGGTTTTTTGACAGGCTTTTGTAGGTTTTACAGTGAAATATTGGAAGAAAGGAGGGATAATAGATGAAAAAAGCTTTATAGGTTGGTTTGTTGGCATTAGGCTTGATGTTTGTCCTTACAGGCTGCGGAGTGACAGAGTTTTATATTGTACTAAACGATGATCTGTCTGGTACCATTGAAGTTGTAGATTTGATTGATTCACAATATGCTGAAGAAGGAGTAGAAAGCAGAGAGGCCAGTGACTATTCTCAATTAAAGCTTATATCGGAGGAAAATATCCAAAGAGAAGAAAATGGCGTAACTATGGTTGGCGCCAAAAAGGTTTATGAATTTGAAAGCTTTCCTCAAATTCAAAACATAGAATTTACTGTAAAAGAAGAGAATGGAATAGTGGAGTTAACAGGCATTGATGCTAACGATCCGGAAAAAGCGCAACAGGAAAAGCAAATGTCAGCCATGTTGAGAGGATCGGGATATAAAGCAAGTCTCAGTGTGAAAGTTCCGGGTAAAATCCTGGAGACAAATGCCAAAGAACATAAGGATGGTGAACTATATTGGGACTTATTGGATGAATCCTTTTTAGCAGATGGCAGGTTGTGGGTAAAATACGAAAAAGGGGCTTCTGCTGTTGTGAAAGAAGAACCAATTCCTTCTGATCAGGTGAAAGAATATGACATTGAAAAGCTGGCTTTAGAGCTTCATGCGGCAGGCATCTTAAAAGGTTCAGATAAAGGGTTTGAGTTGGAAAAGGAATTGACGAGAGTAGAGGGGACCTTGGTCTATGCAAGACTGTTAGGCTTGGAAGAGGAAATAGCCGTTTTTGTCAATGATACCACAATCGGTTATGCTATGCCATTCAAAGATGTACCTAACTGGGCGAAAAATGAAATAAGCTATTTGAATTACAAGGGATTGGTTAAAGGTGTTGCCCCTGACATGTTTGGCAGTGAAGATAAAATGTCGGATCAGCAATTTGCTACATTGCTTCTAAGGGCTTCAGGTTATTCTGATACAAAAGGCGATTTTGTATGGAATCAAGCTATGGATAAAGCTGTAGAGATAGGAATGATTGATGAAGCCGACAAAACCTTTATACAAAAAGAACCTAGCTTTACTAGGGGAGAAATGGCCATATTGGTTTATAAGTTTCGGTTCTATAATAAATGTTTGGATGAAAAACTCTAACTTTTTTTCAAAAAAAGATGCAATTATAAGCAAAACTATCTAAAATGTTATTGTGGACAAAAAACATTGAAAGGAGAGTTTTGATATAAGAGCACTCTAATTTTACTGCAAATTTATTAAATTTGAAAGGGGTTTCTGTAAATAAAATTTCTCATTCTTATGATTGCATCTATGTTTCTATTTCTACTAAAACAAAGAAAACTATATGTCCTGTATGTGGTTCTGAAACTTCAAAAATCCATGTTCTGCCAAAGTATCATCGTATAACCAATAGACTGGCTAGATACATTTACCATGAACTAAGAGAATCTGTTCCATTATCTTTTGTTTCTAAAAATTTAAATTTATCTGTATCTACCATAACCAGAGTATTTGATAAAATCCAAATCATTAACATTTTTTTAAATGCAATAATAATCATTGATAAATATCACTTTGTCAGACAGGTTATATGGACTATTGAAAACGTTAGAAAAAAATTCAAAAGACTATGAAAGAGCATTCAGAGCAGAGAAAAGCATTCTTAAACTGGATAAAATATGCTGGATCTGTTGGCATCAAAGAATTTGAGTCGTGTATTAATACATTTAGAAACTGGAATAAAGAAATCTTAAATGCATTTAAGTATGGTTATACAAATGGAAAAACAGAAGGATACAACAGCAAGATTAAGGTACTAAAGCGAATATCTTATGGTTTAAGGAATTTTAATAGATTCAGGAATAGAATCCTACACATCTGCTAAATTAGTAACTAAAAATATAAAAACTCCAAAAAACATCATTCTCAGACAAAAACATTAAAATACTCATAAAACAAGTTAAGGGAAGGAATCTTTAAGATTCCCACCCCAACAATTGACAAAGAACCTAAAATAAAATGTCTCATCTTATGATGAGGCATTTTACATAGACAAATGTTATAATTGATTCTAGAACCTATTTATTTGTTTAGAATATATATTTTTTGAAAAGTTTATAGTTGACAATATTAGTTCTGAATCAGCTTGATGATAAATTTGTCAAATTAATAAACTAGTAAAAAATAGCGCGGTAAAAGTAAGAATTTGTTTAATATATGTCGAATATTAATTTACAACTGTTTTATAGTCTCCATTTTTAACAATATTATTGTTTGAGAACTCCATTGTGATTTTATTTGGAGGGATATTTATGAATAAGATGCTGGTGGTTACTTTAGCTGAACCAATCGGTAAAAAATATAGGGATGAATTGTATAATTTTTTTGGTGATGATATAATCGTAGACTATATGGTTTGTAGTTCTGATAATATTAAAGCAGTTTATGAATATGATTTAATATTGATTTCGAGTTATGATATAGTAAACGAAATTAAAGAATACATAAATCCAAAATCAAAAATAATTAAAATAATAAAAAATATTAACCCCAAAGGCCTACAAAAATTAGAAAAAATTCCATATGGAGAGGCTGCTTTAGTTGTAAATGTGGGACCAAAGAGCGCTTCCGAAAGTATTCATTTAATATATGCGCATGGGAGGACTGATTTAGATCTTTATCCGTATTATCCAGGTATTAAAGAGTATGTTGATACTGATATAGTAATTACCCAGGGGGAACCAGATATATTTCAAGGCAAGGGGAAAAATATTATTGATATATATAGTACAGTGATAGATGCTCAGGTATATTGGGATATCATTCTATATTTTAATCTTCCTAAGGATAAATATGCCAAGAAGCTTGCAGAAATGAGTGTTGTTAATAAAAATTCCAATGAAGGATTTTCATATATAATAAGCGAGAAAGTGATTCAGGATAATGTTATAAATGCACTTTTTGAGAATTTAAATGAAGGAATAATAATATTTGATTCAAATGAGATTATCGTAAACAGTTCATCTATTGTACAAAAATTCATAGGTACAGCAAATGCTAATATTATAGGTAAAAAGGTCTATGATGTACTGCCGATAGACCAGATAAAACTTGGTAAGAATGAGGAAATGCTCATTTCCATAAATAATAATGTTCTGATTTGTAATATTGTTAGAAACATTATTTTGGGTAGCAAAGATATAGGTTTGATTATTTTAAAAAGATACGATGATATGCAAATAAAGATGTACAAACATGCAAAGCAATTGACAGAGAAAGGTTATAGAGCAAAATATGGTCTTGATGATATTGCAGGTAACAGCGATGTAATAAATAAACTAAAGGAACGTTGCGTTAAAATGGCTGCAAGTGAGTCTACAGTATTAATATATGGTGAGAGCGGAACTGGAAAAGAAATATTTGCTCATATAATTCATGAGAACTCTTTCAGAAAGGATAAACAGTTTATAGCTATTAATTGTGCTTCAATTCCAGAAAATTTATTGGAAAGTGAACTATTTGGTTATGAGGAGGGAGCTTTTACAGGAGCTAAGAAAGGTGGAAAAATGGGAATATTTGAATTAGCTGATGGTGGTACCTTGTTTTTGGATGAAATTGGAGAAATACCTCTTCATCTCCAAAACAGACTTCTCCGTGTTCTTCAAGAAAAAGAGGTAACAAGGATAGGTGGGACAAGGGTTATTCCTATAGATGTGAGAATTATTGCTGCCACAAATGTAGATTTAAGAGAACGGGTAAGAAAGGGTTTGTTCCGAAAGGACTTATATTATAGGATTTGTGTTTTGCCACTTAACATTCCACCACTTAGAGAAAGAGGAAATGATGTTTTAGATATTTTTAATAAGTTTTGCGAAGACTACTCATATAAAATGACTTTAAGTGATGAGGTAAAGGAGTATTTTCTCAATTATTCGTGGGAAGGTAATGTAAGAGAATTAAGAAACTGCTTTGAATATCTAAAACATTTGGGTAAGAAGATGATATATTATGATGATTTACCAGAAACGATCAAGTCTAATGTATCTACTAAACATGAAAAGAATAACGCTGTTGTCGAAGTTGAAAAGAATTGTAGTCATATAGAAATTGAAATATTAAGCATTATAAACAGCGAAAATTCAAAGAACAGAAAAATAGGGAGAAAAAAAATATCTGAGATGCTATTTAAAAAAGATATCTTTATGAGTGAACAAGAGGTTAGGAATAAGCTTTTAGAACTTAGAAATAAAGGATTTGTAGATATTACAAAGGGAAGAAGTGGGACTAAGATAACAGAAAGAGGTAAAAAGTATTTAGCATGCTTTGAAAATTTTTAAAAGATAATCAAATTGTATCAAATGTATAAACTGTAACAATTAAAACAATTGTTACAGTTTTTCAATTTATAAAGAGATATAAATTTGTTACTAATGACTTGACCTAATGAATTAAAAATATTTTTATTATTAAAATGGCTATAATGGAAGCACTTATAAAATTAATATTTCAAAATACATGATTTTCTATTTTACAAAAATATTCTTCAACTACCAGCCTGGCATATTATTTGCTAAACATTTTAGCTGATGTTATAAATTTAACAATATAAGCATATTAAAGTCTATGCTAGGGAGGATAATAATGGGTGTAATAAGAAAAAGTTGTGGTAGACGTGCTGTAGTTTCCACTGGGAGAGTTGAAGCTTCAAAAATAGGGATTGAAATATTGAAAAAAGGAGGCAATGCAGTTGATGCTGCTGTCGCTGTAGGTTTTGCATTGGGAGTGTGTGAACCAAGCACTTCTGGACTTGGTGGCGGAGGTTTTATGATGATAAAACATAGTAAACAAGAAATCCCTATAGTTATCGATTTTAGAGAATGTGCGCCAAGAAATGCAAATGAGGACATGTGGGATTTTGATGAAACTGGGAAAGTATTAACACGGGGCGAAAAAACAGCGGGGAAGACTGTTGCAGTTCCAGGTGAGGTAGCAGGTTTGTTTTACGCGCTTGAAAATTATGGAACTATGCCAGCTGAAGAAGTAATTAGTCCTGCCATTGAACTCGCTGAAAAAGGTTTTGTTGTTACAAAATTGATGCAAAAACATTTTACTGAATATGAAAAATATTTAAGAATGTGTCCTGAAAGTGAAGATTTATATTTTAAGAAAAACAATATTAAGGTTGGCAAAATATGTAGGAACTATAATCTTGCAAATACATTAAGGAGCTTAGCTAAATATGGCCCCGAATGGTTCTATAAAGGTGAACTTGCTAGGAAAATTATTGATTGTGTGAGACAAAGGGGCGGTGTGATGACACTTCAGGATTTAGAAGAATATAAGGTAACTGTTAGAGAACCTGTAATCGGAAACTACAGAGGATATACAATCTACTCCAATTCTCTTCCTAGTTCAGGTGGTATCCACATTATTCAGACACTCAATATTTTAGAGAATTTTGATGTGGGAAGCATGGAGGTCAATAGTGCAGAATATATACATATTTTATCAGAAGCATTTAAAAAGGTGTATAAAGATCGCGCAGAAAATATGGCTGATGGAGATTTTTATAAAGTTCCTATTAAGGGTCTTGTCTCGAAGGAATATGCTAAGAAGATAGCAAGTGAGATAAAACTCGATAGATGCACCAAAATTAGCGCAGAAGATCCGTGGAAGTATGAACATGATGATACAACACACTATTCTATAGGCGATAGTCAAGGCAATATGGTTTCGGTAACAAAAACAATAAATCATTTTTGTGGTGCATGCATGATTCCACAGGGAACAGGGTTTTTATTAAATGATACCATGAATGATTTTTCATTTGTAAAAGGAAATATCAATGCAGTTGAACCATTAAAAAAGCCTTTAAGTACTATGAGCCCAACGATTATTATGAAGGATAACAAACCATTTGCTGTATTAGGGTCACCTGGAGGTGAACGTATTATATGCAATGTAGTTCAGGTTATTTCTAAATTAATTGATCATAAGATGAGTATTGATGCTGCCATAGATTCTGCAAGAATCACGGAAAACTTAAAATGCAGGATTTATTATGAGAACAGAATAGATTCAAAAGTAATAAAACAACTTGAAGCATTGGGACATGAAACAGAAAAGGTTATGGATTATGATGTCAGAATGGGCGGCGTTCAAGGAATTATATATATGGATGACGGTACTATAGAAGGAGCAGCAGATCCTCGCAGAGACGGAGAAGCTATAGGATATTAGTGAGGAGGTGAAATAATGCTTAGGGATACCTATATTGAAGTTGATTTAGACAGACTAGCTAATAATGTAAAGAGCATAAGGAGAAGAGTTGGTAATGCCGTTTCTATATGTGCTGTTGTAAAAGCAGATGCTTATGGTCATGGAAGTATAGAATGTGCAAAGACCATTATGGAAAATGGCTGCGATTATCTGGCAGTTGCTACATTGACAGAAGCATTAGAACTAAGGAAAACTTATCCTGATTACAGAATATTCATTATGGGCTATACATCCAACGAAAATTTAAAACATGTTGTAAGATACGACATTACACAATGTATTTTTACATATGAGCAAGCATTATTGTTGGACAACCTTGGCAGAGAATATAAAAAGAAGCCCAAAATCCATATAAAGTATGATACGGGATTTAATAGACTTGGTTTTAGAGACTGTGAGGATAGTATAGAGATAATCAAAAGAATAGTAAAATTAAAAAATATAGAATGTGAAGGTATTTTTTCACATCTTGCTTTGGTTGATGATGAAGAAAACAAAAGACAATTTCTCGCATTTACAAAGGCTATTGATAAAATTGAAAAGGAAGGATTCATTTTCAGATATAAACATATTTGCGATAGCATAGCAGCTATTGATTATCCGGAATTCCGTCTAAATATGATAAGACCAGGAGCAATTCTATATGGAATGAAATCTTTCAGGAAAAATGATTTGGATGTAAAGCAGGTTATGAAGTTTAAGACAAAAATAGCTTATATAAAACCTGTATATAAAGGTGAAGGTGTTAGTTACAATCATAAGTTTAAAGCTAATAGAGATATGATTATAGCTACAATTCCAGTAGGATACGCAGATGGTTTTCCAAGAAACATGTTTGAAGTAGGAGAAGTAACTGTGAGAGGAAGAAGAGCTCCTGTTGTTGGAGTCATCTGTATGGATCAATGTATGATAGATATAACTGATATAGAAGGTGTAAGTGTTGGTGATGAAGTTATAATATATGGAGACGAAGAGGAAAACGCTGTTACATTTGCAGAGGCTGCGGTTAAGGGTAATACAAATAAAAATGAACTACTATGCAGAATTGCTAGGAGAACTCCTAGAGTATATATAAAAAACGGCAAGCCGGTTAAAGTGCTAAACTATTTGCTGCCTGATATGTCAGAAGAGAATGATGAATAAAGCTTTGGGTTTGACACAATTTTGTGAAGGGGTGAACAGTAGTATGGATATCAAAAAAAATATATTAGATATTATACCTGAGGTAATAAGGATAAGGAGAGAATTTCACGCTCATCCAGAACTCAGTGGTAAAGAAGTAGAAACAAACAGAAGGATTTGTCGGTACCTGGATGAGTGCGGAATAGAGTATAAATCAGGTTATGCGGGCTATGGCGTAGTTGGTATCATCAGAGGCGGAGAAGAGGGAAAAACTGTCGGAATCAGGGCAGATATAGATGCCCTTCCAATATGTGAAAATAACGATTTTGAATACAAATCGGTTAATGAAGGTGTAATGCATGCATGTGGACATGACGCGCATACAGCAATTTTATTAGGCACTGCGATGATTCTTAAGGGGATGGAACATTATTTAAAGGGAAATGTTAAGTTATTTTTTCAGCCTCAAGAAGAAGCTATCGGTGGTGCTGAACAGATGATTAAAGAAGGTTGCTTGGATAATCCAAAAACTGATCACGTTATTGGTCTGCATGTTATGCCTAATATTGCAACTGGTAAAGTTGAACTGAGATATGGAAAACTTAATGGAAATACTGGTGAAGTAAAAATTATTGTAAGAGGAAAATCTGGGCATGCAGCTTATCCAGATACAGCTGTAGATGCAATTGTAATAGCATCACAAGTTATCACTGCATTACAGACAGTGGTAAGCAGGAATGTATCGCCTTTGAATCCTGTAGTGTTGACTATCGGAAAGATTAACGGTGGTAATAGGAATAATGTTATAGCAAAAGAAGTTGTATTGTCTGGTACCCTTAGAACACTTGATAGGCAGACAAGAAATAAGGCTAAAGAGTTGATAAAAAAAATATCAGAAAATGTTGCTTTAGGTCTTGGAGGAAACGCAGAGGTATATTTTGAGGATGGTTACATTGAACTTATTAACGATGATAATGTTATGAAGATTGTAGAGGAAACAGCGGTTGAAGTTGTGGGTAAGGAAAACATTGTGTATAAAGAATATCCAAGCCTTGGTGGTGAGGATTTTTCATACTTTGCAGATAAAGTGCCGTCAGCTTTTTTCCATATAGGATGCGGAAATGAGGCGCTTAAAACTACTGCACCTTTGCATAGTGATAAATTTGCATTAGATGAAGATTGCCTGAAAGTAGGAATAGAAATGGAAGTGAGAACAGTACTTAAGCTGTTGGGCAACATTATATAGACCACTTACTGGAGAAAGGAGGTAGTAATTGGTGACTAATGAGAATGGAAGTCGCACTGCTTACAGCAATACAGGAATGGTAGCAACAGCTCATTATGAAGCATCAAAAATAGGAGCTCAAATTTTGGACAAGGGTGGCAACGCTTTTGATGCTGCTGTTGCTGTCGGTTTTGCTTTAGGTGTATGTGAACCTAATGCTTCAGGAATTGGTGGCGGCGGTTTTATGACTGCTCATTGTGCCACAGAGAAAAGGAATATATTTGTAGATTTTCGTGAGGTTGCCCCTATGTCTGCAAAGCCTACTATGTGGAAAATTGGTAATGATGGGGAAGTGATTGGCAAGGAAAAGGAAGAAGGTGGCAAGTCAATATGCGTACCTGGAGAAGTGGCAGGGTTTTGTTATATTCTGGAAAAATACGGTACAATGTCTTTGCAAGAAGTCATGAAGCCAGCGATTGAACTTGCGCAAAAGGGTGTATTAGTTACCCAATTATTATATGAGGATTTAAAGTCAAATCGTGAGAAATTTGCAAGATTTGCAGAGGATGGAAATGCTTATTTAAAGGATTATAGGGTAGGCGACCTTTTACCTAATCCTGCACTTGCAAGTACTCTTTCCAAAATAGCAAGGGAAGGTGCAGATGCTTTTTATAGAAGTGATCTGACAGATATCATGATAAAAAGTATCAATAAGCATGGCGGAGACTTTACAAAAGAAGATTTTGCAAATTATAAGGTCAGGGAGCTTACACCGGTAACAGGTAGTTATAGAGGTTACGATATAATATCTTCGCCGCCTCCAAGCTCTGGAGGAACACATATTATTGAAATTCTTAATATATTGGAAAATTTCGAAGTAGGCAAGTTGGCCTATCATTCAGAGGAACATATTCATCTACTTTCAGAGGTATTTAAAATGTGTTTTGCAGATAGAGCAAAATATATGGGAGATCCAGACTTTGTAAAAATACCTCTTAAAGGACTTCTTTCTAAGAAATATGCTGCTATGCGAGCAGAATCTTATGACTTTAATAAGATTGAACCTGCTACACCTGGTGATCCTTTTAAATTTGAATCCTGTGATACAACTCATTTTTCTATAGCAGATAAATATGGTAATTTAGTTGCAATAACCAAAACTATAAGTGCCTTTTTTGGTTCAGGTGTAGTACCGGAAAATACTGGGGTAGTGATGAACTGCCAAATGCGAGGTTTCTTTACGGGTGAAGGCAAAAGTAATTCTGTGAGTGGAGGTAAAAAACCTCTGAGTTCAATGAGCCCTACTATAATACTTAAAGATGGACAACCCTTTGCTGTTTTGGGTACCCCTGGGGGAAACAGGATCATAACCACTATGGTGCAAGTTATTTCAAACCTTATAGATTTTGGTATGGATATGGAAAGTGCTGTTGAAGCTCCTCGTCTATACAACGATGTTATGAATCTGCTGCATTACGAAGCTCGTATTAATGAAGAAACTATAAAAAAACTTATTGATAGAGGACAAGAGTGTAAAAAATTTAAAGATTGGGACCGTTTTTTCGGAG
This sequence comes from Clostridiales bacterium, assembly GCA_012842725.1. Lineage (GTDB taxonomy): Bacteria > Bacillota > Clostridia > Lutisporales > Lutisporaceae > Lutispora. The sequence goes on along the minus strand of DUSG01000311.1, from coordinate 2,064 downwards.
GGGTTCAAGGTATAATCTATCAAAACAAAAAAATGATAGGTGTCGCTGATTCACGAAGAGATGGAAGAGCAGTAGGCTGCTGATAGATTATAAAAAAGCTTTATATAAAAAGTCATAAATTTAACAAGAATTTAAGAGGAGGGGAAAAAATGAAAAAGTTACTATCAATTATTTTAGCGGTAACTATGATTTTTTTAATGGTGGGGTGTGGGTCAAAAAATGATCAAGTATCAAATGCCTCAGGTGAAAAAGCAGTAAAGGATACTCTTACTGTAATTCTCTCAAGTGAACCTGTCAATCTTAATCCTCAGATATGTAATATGCTTAATGCTTACATAGTAGAATTCTTGGTTTATGATACACTACTTGAAAAAGATGCTCAAGGTAACATTATACCAAATTTAGCTACCAGTTGGGAAATGATTGATGACACACATATTAGATTTAGACTTCGTGATGATGTATATTTTTCAAATGGTAAACAAATGACAGCGGAGGATGTTGTTTATACTATAAGCCGTTGTGTAAACTCTGCTACAACCAAATCAACATATCAATATTTTGATGATGTAAATACTGTTGCAGAAGACGATTTTACAGTTGTTATTGCTTTAAAACAACCGTTTGCAGGAGTGTTTAGTTTGCTGACACATGCCTATAGCAGTATAGTTTGCAAGAGCTATGTTGAGGAGGTTGGTGATGACGAAGCAGGTCTAAATCCTGTGGGTACCGGTGCATATGTATTGGAGGAATGGGTATCTGGATCTTCAATCCTGCTTAAACGTAATGATAATTATTGGGGCAAGAAAGGTGCTTCTGAATATATAAAGTTTAAGATTATTACAGAATCCGCTAACCGTGCAATAGAATTAGAAACAGGAGCCGCAGATATTGTCCTTGATATAGCTATAAACGATGCAAATCGTATTAATTCAGCAGAAGGTCTCAAACTAATATGTGGACCTAGCTATAGAACAACATTTATAGGTCTTAACTTGGCTAAGGAAGAAACAAAGAATCCAAAAGTACGCGAAGCTCTTGCCTGTGCTCTGGATATAGAAGCTCTTGTCGAAGCAGTATACGAGGAATACGGAACACTTGCAGATAGTATTATGGCAAGCACAATACAAGGACATAAAGCTGTAAGAAATCATGAATACAATGTTGAAAAAGCTAAAGCATTGCTCGCTGAAGCCGGTTATCCTAATGGACTGACACTTACAGGTAGATGTCAATCAATAGTAGAATTCAAAACAATTGCTGAAGTTGTTCAAAATATGTGGGCAAATGCTGGAATTAAAGCTGAAATACAAGTTTTGGATAAAGCTACCTATACTGAACTTGGTAAGAAAAACGGAGGTACACATATTACTGTTACAGCGCAGACAGCAACTACCGGTGATGCTTATCAGGCCTTAGGAACTATATTCTCAACAACTTCAGCCAGCGGTATAATAAATTCAAGCGATAAAGAACTTGAAAGTATGATTGAAAAAGCGTCTGCAACATATGATGAAGCTGAACGGAATAAAATCTATGAAGAGATTCAGGACTATATTGTGAACAATTACTATGCAATACCAGTGGCATTTACTAATATATTAACAGGTATAACTGATGAAGTTCAAAATTTTGTTCATAGTCCTGCTAATACACCAGACTTAACCTATGTTTATGCTTATGAAAAATAATTGAAAAGGTGTTAAAAAATCAGCGAAGTATTTCCAACGAAGCTGTATAAAGCTTCGTTGGAAATACAAATGAATAATTTTAAAACAAAGATACATTGGAAGGGAAAGCGAATATGACAAAGTATGTTATTAAACGACTATTGATGTTAATTCCAGTTTTACTTGGTGTGACACTTATTATTTTTACTATGCTGTATTTTACACCAGGCAATCCGGCAGAAATATTGCTTCCTGATGATGCAACTCCTGAACAAATAGCAATGAAAGAAGAGGAGCTTGGCCTTAACGACCCTTTTGCTGTTCGTTATTTTAACTATCTTAAAGGTATAATTACCAAAGGAGATTTTGGTACATCTTATACTACTGGCAGACC
>DUSG01000310.1 GCA_012842725.1 Clostridiales bacterium | reverse complement strand
TCCAGCATCAAGTATTTCCAATCCTTTTCGTCAAAATCTTCGTCATATTTCCCGGGAAATGTAGAAAATTCATAACCAGCTTCCAATAATTCATCACATATGGCATATCTCGATGGATAATCTTCTGCTAAAGAGAAAACTCTGGCATAAAAGCTCATTTTTACTCCTCCTTTACTTCGCTACCGCTCCTTCAGAATACTTATTATTAGGATTCCAGAGCATGTATTCATCTATACCGTTTTCTTCAAGAGCTTTAATCTGCTCAAGAATTTGCTGATCTCCATATTTAATATATCCTTTTACCCACGGTGCTGTAAAGTCCTGTATCCACGGTCTTATTATGGCAGGAGTAGGCATGTTTTTATTCCTTCTGACAGAATCTTTAGCAGAATGATATATAGTGCCGTAAGGATTAGCGTCAGGCACCGGTATGCCATATGTGTTGTTGGCATAGTGGCTGGGATACATCATAGGGCATATATAATCAACTATGTTGCTTATTGCTTCCCAATACTGACCCAATGACATATCATCCTCAACAGAGCCTACAAGGCCATATACATCGGCTGATATATAAACCTTCATGGGTGAAAGCTGCTCCCTGGCATATTTCAAGTAGTTCTGTATAGCTGCAGGTTTTGATTCTCCTGTTTCATTTCTGTAGTCCAGGTGCTTGTCCAGTTTTCCTCCGTCAGAAGCAGGAAATCTCACGTAGTCAAATTGAATTTCATTGAATCCAACTTCCGCAGCTTCCTTAGCCACCGCAATATTATATTCCCACAGATTTCTGTCGTGAGGAGAAGCCCATATCAATCCGTCTTTGTTGGCATATGGCTTCCCGGTATCTTTATATATGATTGCTTTATCTGGATTATGGGATGTATAAGTAAGGTCCTTGAAAGAAACTATTCTCGCAATAGTATAAATATTGTTTTCTTTAAGCTTTTTCATCAAAGCCTGAATATCCTTTACCGTCGCATGTTCATTGGCTTCCGGGCTGTACTTTTCCGCAGCTTTTGTGGGAAAAAGCATATATCCCCTGTCATCCTTAACATCTATAACAAAAGTATTAATATTAGTCCGCTTTGTCATTTCAATCAAAGAATCCAATCTTGAACCGGCTGCAGACCAAATGGTGACATATACGCCTCTTACTTTGACCCTAGGATTATTCTCATATGCCACAATCTTCTTTTGAGGAGAATAGTCTAAATCCCTGTATTTTTCTCCTATAAGGTCCAACCAGTTTTTCGATGCATAATTCCCGTTTATCCAGCCTGAAACCTCATTACCTTTCTCATCTATGTAGCTTACTTTTACCCAAGTCTCTTCTCCGTTTTCATCCTGTTTCTCTTCAAGGAAAATAACCTGATCTCCTTTAGAAAGGTTCCCTAATACTTTTGCATCTTTTGCGATGTCTTCTCTGACATTAACCTTTCTCCCGGTTATGAAAAGAGTATTTTCAGGAAAAGTAACTTCGGGTATAACTTCTTCTACAAATTTGGGTTCTTCAGGTTCTGAAGGCTCTCCAGGTGCAAATACCTCTTCTTCATTTCCGGGAGTTCCTTCACTGGGTGGGTTTAGTGCATTTGTACCTACAGAACATGCGGTAAGAATTAATGATAATGACAAAATAAGGATTAGAATGGTTCTTACATTTCTTGATTTCATAGGGCACCTCTCTTTTTCTAACAATTATTTCATTATATTTCATTATATCACATTATTCGACTTGTATAGAACACATATAGTTCCAAAATATATAGGTTATTAATTGGAAATTACATCATATAAATATATAAATGGTTACTGGTTTCTGGCTGCTAGCCTCTAGCGTAGTTGTGAAGGTTCTTTATAACAATGATATTTAATTGAGGAGGTATAATGATGTTTTTCTGTCCCCTGCGACCTTATATGATGTGTCCATTGTATTGCATCAATAATATGTATATAGATGAATTTGATATTTATGAAGATAGAGATGATGAAAAAAACAGGCAAGCCGGTTTTGCTTTCGTAAGATTTCTGCATACTTCTCCCAATACCCCACCTGTTGATATTTATATAGATGATAGAAAAGCTGTATCAAATCTTACATATGCAAGTATGGCAGGTTATGCCGCACTGCCTTCCACCTTGCAGAAAATCACGGTTTACCCTACGGGTGATACAAGGCAACCATTGCTCACCTTCACTATCAATCCGGCGCAAAACAGCTTCAGAACCATTGTAATAGCAGGATTATCACCAAGCATCCAATATAGGACTTACATAGATTCTCATGAAATAATACCCACCAACGAAAGCCGTTTCAGATTTGTTCATTTGGCTCCCGGCGCTCCGTCTGTAGATGTTGTCACCGAAACCGGCCAGCAATTATTAAGCGGTGTAACATTTGGAAG
>DUSG01000309.1 GCA_012842725.1 Clostridiales bacterium | reverse complement strand
TATGTTATGAAAAGTTACTTAGAAAATTAGAAAGAAATTTAAGCTGAGAAATTAAAGTAACAGCTATTTCAAACTGAGGAACAATAGTAAAAGATTCGATCTAAGTGTAATTTGAGACGGTGCAGACGATACAGTAGGTGTCGATACAAGTAAAGGTATCATAGAAGAATAGAATTAAAATGACAATTTTTAAATACATGTTAAATGTAAAGTTTTATTGAATTTAAAGATATTGGAATTATTATATATACTGTTTGCCAATTAGTTCCTATTGTAATATGATTGAAAATGCTGCAATTTTGTTGGGAGGTATAAAGATGAAATATATTGTTGCCATTAATGCCAGCCCACGCAAAAATTGGAATACGGCTCAATTAGTAGAGGCTGCCGCCAAAGGAGCCCAAGAAGCTGGAGCCAACGCTGAAATAATTCATCTTTATGAACTGGAACCTTTTCATGGATGTATCTCTTGTTTTGGATGTAAGCTTCCGAAGACTTTCGGGCGATGTGTTTCCAAAGATGGTTTAACGACAGCCCTTGATAAAATTCGTGAAGCGGACGGGCTTATCCTCGGCTCGCCTAATTATCTGGGAGAGCTGACGGCAGGATTTAGGGCTCTTTATGAACGATTGGTTTTCCAATCTTTAACCTATAATAAGGAACGGCCCAATTGCAATGAACATATGATTCCGGTTCTACTTATTACCACAAGTAATTGTGATGAAAGCATTTATGATAGATTAGGTTATACAGCCATGTTGGAAAGTTATAAACAGAGGTTGGAAAGATTTGTTGGACCCACAAAGATAATGATTTATGGAAATACTTTGCAGGTAGATGATTATAGTAAATATGATTGGACTATTTTTGACCCGGATGAGAAAAAAGCGCGTCATGAAGAAGTATTTCCTATAAAATTAAAAGAAGCATATGAGCTTGGAGCAGGACTTGTCTAACTGCTTTAATTTTTGAAAAAACAATACATAGATGCTAATTGATTTGATGTTCACTGATACAAAATGAATGTGCGGAAATTATGTCGAGAGTCTGTAATGACTGAGTATAATATAATAATTGAAACAGGCTGTTATATTTATGAAATGTGAAATATACAGGAGCGCCAATGACGCTCCTATTTTTTTATAAAATGCAAATTATACCACTTGAAATATATAAAATTTAAGATACTCCGTCTCCGGAACATTCCACAAGATGGGATGGTCTGGAGCCTGCTGGCGGGCTTCAATCTGCCTAAGGGATACAGTGGCATCCTGTGCGGCACTTGCCAGTACTTTGCGGAATAACACATCAGTCATAAAGTGGCTGCAACTGCATGTCGCCAGATATCCACCTCGAGGCAGAAGTTTCATAGCCTTCAGATTTATCTCCTTATATCCTCGGGCAGCTGCTTGCACTGTCTGGCGGGATTTTGTAAAGGCCGGCGGATCAAGGATTATAAAGTCATATTCTTGACACTTCTGGTTTGCCAGCTTTGTCAGCAGGTCAAACACGTCCTCGCACAGAAAATCCATCTTTTCATCCAGTCCGTTGCGTATGGCATTCGCTTTTGCTATGTCAATAGCCGACTGTGAGATATCCACGCAGGTCACATGCTCAGCCCCACCCAATGCAGCATTAAGACCGAAGGAACCTGTATGGGTAAAGCAGTCCAGTACCTTTTTACCCTTGGCAATCCGCGCAACAGCTGCACGATTATATTTCTGATCCAGGAAAAAGCCTGTTTTCTGCCCGTTTTCCACATCTACCATATATCTTATACCGTTTTCGCATATCTCCGTTACAGGAGATTCCGGTGTAGGTATACCGTCTAATTGGTACCAACCTTTATATTCCTGTAATCCTTCTTTCGTACGTATAGCAATGTCATTACGTTCATAAATGCCTGTTATAATTTCACCCATCTCAGCCAGTACATCCCAAAGGGCGCGGTATACCGTATCTTTAACTAATTCCATGCCTAAACAGGTAATCTGAACGGACAGAATACTGCCGTAGCGATCAACTGTCAGTCCCGGCATCTGGTCAGCCTCACCATGAATCAGACGGCAACAGGTGAAATCCGTACTTGGCATTACTGTCTTTCGATAACGGACGGCATATTCCACACGGCGGCGCCAAAATCTAGCGTCAAATACATCGTTGGCATTCCGTGAGATAATTCGAACGGTTATCTTGCTGGCGCTGTTGTAAAATCCTGTACCCATAAAGGCTTTTCCGGCAAATACATCCACCAGTTGGCCATTTTGAGGTGCACCATCTATATTAAGAATCTCTTCCCCATAAATCCATGGATGTCCGTTTCTGACACTGCGTTCCGCTTTAGGGGAGATCATGATTTTTGCATACTGACGCTTTTGTTTCATCTGTGTCACCTTTCGAAATAGATTGTTTACTGCCTGATTTTAGCATATTTCTATTCTGCCTTCAACATGAGCGTCAAACATGACTAATACGTAAATTCAAACAGTTTGAGCCATGCAGAGATTGTTGGGAGATACACTAAATCAGATATTTTATATATAGCAATATATATAGCAATATTTATTAATATTTTCTGTAAGATCTGTTAAAGAATACGAGATTTAGAAAAAACGGCTGATTTTATTTGTAAAAGCGCCTTTATTAAGATTACTTGGCATATATAACCAATAATCTTTACGAATCAATAATATCGAGAATTGATTTTAATGAGCAAAAGAATATAGTAATTATAATACCAAATCAACTTTCTGAATCAATTTTTGTTAATGAATGGCTACAGGATTAAATTCTACAGTCTCTATATATAAGCACTTAATAATTAATATAACTCTTCCATTCGAGAGGGTGATGTTAATGGAAAGGTGCTTATTATCAGTAGACTGGGATTATTTTATCCATATAGAAAAAGATTATTGGGGTTCTTATATAGAAAATAATAGAAATCTAGTGGACATATGGTATAAAAGGTATATTCAAGAGAAACTGCAGGGCAGAGATATCCAAAAGTCATTTCATCTTTCTAATGAAGTAAGTACATTCTGGATAAAGATAAAGGAACGCTTTCAATTCGTTAAAGGAATAAAGGCCTATGTTTCGGATTCTCACGCTCTGTCTTATAATATTGCAAGAGATAATAACTGCAAAACAGTTTATTTGTTTGATTCCCATGCTGATCTTGGATATGGCGGTTTATCCTCTCTTGACTTTGAAGTCAATTGCTCCAATTGGCTTGGTAGACTTTTCAAGGATAAAATAATAGAGAAAGCCTATATCATTTATAGCCCTTATACAACTGAAAAACCGGAATATTTCAAACCCATAAACAGAGTTTATAACATCAGATATTGCAATTTTAATGATTTAAATATGAATATAAAAGTATCTGCAATACATATATGCAGATCAGGTGCCTGGACTCCTCCATGGTTTGACAGAAAGTTTATCCAGTTTATTGATGACTTGGGTATTCCTTATAAAGTTGTCAACTGTCCGGTAAGAAAATGGGATACGATGAATATCAGATTTTCAGATCAAATCAATTATATGATGGCATAAGTATTCCTAGAATGATGTTATTAAAAGAGAATGTAGATTTGAGAAAATATAAAACTGAGGCTATACTTGCTATGCACACAACATGAAGTGAGTGGTGCTGACAGCGAAAGATGTGTTATGATTATTATAAGAAAAAAACAGAAGAAAATGGAGGAATAGTATGATATTTGTATGCTACCCGAAATGAACTACTTGCCAGAAGGCTAAAAAGTTGCTGGAAGCAAACGGCGTTGTTTTTGAAGAAAGGAATATAAAAGAAAGTAACCCTACAATAGAGGAATTGAAAGAATGGCATAAAAAGAGCGGTTTACCGCTTAATAAATTTTTCAATACCAGCGGACAATTGTATAAACAATTGAAATTAAAGGATAAGCTTCCTAGCATGAATGAGGAAGAACAGTATAATTTATTGGCATCAGACGGTATGATTGTGAAGAGGCCGATTCTTATAGCCGATGGCTTTGTTTTGGTAGGATTTAATGAATCTGATTGGAAAGCTGCCCTTGGAATCGAATAGATGACCTTTGCTTAGATTCTTCCAAATGAGATATAGCGGTTATGAGCATCTATAATGATGATATTATAAATAAGATGCTTTTGATATCGATTCTTTTTAAATAAACCTCTACAGGCAGTTTCTATAATGACTGTTTGTGGAGTTTTTTTATTGTCATTGCAAAAACCACTTTCAAATGCAACCATAGTTTCCAATATATTTTTGTTATAATATTGATTTCATAATTTTAAACAAGAAATGCCTTTTGAAAGCTATCGAATTTAATTAATAAACTTTTTAAAGGATTAAAAGAATTTTGCTGATAGGAATCAAATTTTTTGCCAAAGTTTGTATCATATGTTTATTAATCGTTTAGATATATTTGAATATATTGTATAATATTTATATACCTTCTATTCATTAACAAAAATCATGGGTAATCAGCGGTGAACCAAAGCAATTTACCATGGGTATTTACTATAAATTAAAGGAGGATGCAATATGAAGAAATTTAAAATTGCTGACGGGATACACATGCTTACTATGAATGTTGAAGATATTCTGTTTGAGGGTATTTGGGAGATTGCAAACGGAGTGGCACTTAACTCCTACATAGTTCAGGGAGAAAAGACTGCAATAATCGATGGTGTAATCGGCTGGGACGGTATACCTGAAACCCTTTACGAAAATTTAGAAGAAATAGGTGTTGATCCTAGAAATATTGATTATTTGATTGTTAATCATATGGAACCGGACCATTCCGGATGGATTTCAAATTTCCGGAAGGTTAAGGATGATTTTACGATAATATGTACTGATAAAGCTGCAAAGATGGTAAGTTCTTTTTACGGAGAAGATAAAATAAGGATTGTGAAGGAAGGAGATACTCTAGATCTTGGTAAAGGCAAGGTATTGAGTTTTCATCCGGTACCAAATGTTCACTGGCCGGATACCATGTATACCTATGAAAGAAGTACAAAAACTCTCTTCTCATGTGATATGTTTGGCGCATTTGGCAGAATGGTTGATCATTGTTTTGATGATGAACTGACACCTGAAGAAATTGATTTCTTTGAAACTGAGGGAATTAGGTATTATTCAAATGTTATGGCAACTTTTACATCAAATGTAAGAAAGGCTATTGAGAAAGCAAAGTCG
>DUSG01000308.1 GCA_012842725.1 Clostridiales bacterium | reverse complement strand
GTATAAGCATAAGCAAATCGAAGAACTGAGTAAAAGGTTTAAGGTTTTGGTGGAAGATTTCACTGATGTTATTGGAATAATTGATTGTCAAGGGAAAATCATGTATATAAGCGAAACGTCCAAAAAAGTGATAGGGTACAAGAGAGAAGAAGTGATTGGAAAAAATATATTGGATTTTTTCCAAGGTAAAGATAAAGAAAGAATAATGGAAATGATGGATTTTGTTTTAAATAATCCGAATAAAACTGTTCAAGGGGATGTTACCATGACAGTAAGTAAGTTGAACATTCCCATATATTTGGAAATGAAGATGAAAAATCTCCTTAATGAGCCTATTGTAGAAGGTTTGGTAGTATATATGAACAATATCACAAGAAGAGTAGAAATGGAAAAGAGAATGGCTCATATCTCTACACACGATTCCCTGACAGGACTTCCAAACAGGATATACTTTAGAAAACAGTTGAAAATTCAATGTGAGCATGTACAGAAGACCAAAAGCAAGTTTGCATTGATGATGTTGGAAATCGGTGGATTGAAATATGTTAATTATTCATTAGGCTATGAGATGGGGGATAAATTCATTCTGGAAATAGTAAATAGATTGAAGAGCTATTTAGGAGAAAATATGTTTCTTAGCCGCTATTCTGAAGACCATTTTGCCGTCATTGTTCCCGGAGAAAAATCAAAACAGGAATATGACGATATGGGCAGAGGCTTAGTCGATTTGTTCAAGACTCCTTTTACAGTTGGAAACTACGACTTGGATGCATATGTAAATATAGGAATATGTATTTGCCCTTATGATGGTCAGGATGGGATTCAATAAGAAAGCAAGCAAAAGTTGCTTTGCTCAGGGCAAAGAGAGAGGGAAAAAATACATATAAATTCTTTTCCAATGATTTGAATATGCAAACCTTTGATAGTGAGCGATATAAAAGTACCTTTCAAATATGAAAGGCGCAAATTTTTCAGGATTAAGCTGCCTTTACCGCTGGAAGCTATATTGGAAGTATTAGAAATCAAAGGAAGAAAGGTAAATGTAGGCAATACCAAAGTGCTTGTCAAAAATATAGGTCCCGGTGGATTGTGCTTTGTATCTGATATAAAATTCCCTGTTAGAAATGAAATGATACTGCAATTTACATTTCAATTGTTGGAAGAAGAAATTAAAGTGAGAGGCAATATTGTATGGTCAGGAAAGACTAAAGAAGACTTATATGAATACGGTGTGGAATTCACAATAGATGAAAATGAGAGAGTTGATTTAATAAGGATATTGAACCAGGTTCAAATTAAAATAAAGAAAAATATTCTATTTTCAGAAGGAAGTTTTGTTTCAATTTCTTACAATACATACTTCAATTGATTATAATAAAACCTAAGGGTACAATCCCTTAGGTTATTTAATAAAATTTGATAAGTCTTTCAAGGACAGTTCACAGTAGCTTAATGCAGGATTTTTTATTATACAGTAGAATTTATTAAAATATAAAAGCAATATATTTACATAGGGAGATGCGTAAATAGAGATTGTATTATGATGTAAATGCTCTCGAAGAATATTAACTTAAAAAGGAGAGATAAAATGACTAACATTCAAATTAAAGGCGTAATACCTCCAATGATTACGCCATTTAATGAAAATGGGGATGTTGATTATCAGCTTTTTGCCGAAAACGTGGAGAAATGGAATAAGGATAATTTAGCAGGTTATTTGGTCTTAGGTTCTAACAGTGAGACAGTATATCTAAATGAAGAAGAGAAACTCGAGTTGATCAAGATTACTGTAGAAACAGCCAAGAAGGACAGATTAATTTTGGCAGGAACAGGAATGGAGTCCACCAAAGAGACGATAAAGCTGACCAATAAAGCTGCAAAATTGGGCGTTCATGCTGCGTTGATACTGACTCCGTTTTATTATGGCGGGAAGATGAATGATGAGGCATTGATACAGTACTTTACCGATGTAGCTGATAATGTGGATATACCTGTATTGATATACAATGTTCCAAAGTTCACTCATATCAATGTTTCTGCCAACGTGGTAGAAAAGTTGAGCAGACATCCCAATATTATAGGGATGAAGGACAGCACAGGAGACATACCTCAGCTTGTGAAGTTCCAAAGTGTGATACCCGAGTCTTTTAATCTGATGGTTGGAACTGCATCTGCCTGGTATCCTGCACTAACTTTAGGGGTAAAGGCGGGAATATTAGCATTAGCCAATTGTGCCCCCAATGAATGTGCAATGGTTCAGGAAGAATTTGAAAAAGGGAACGCGGATAAAGCCAAAGAAATATATGCAAGGGTATTCCCTGTGAATCAAGCAGTTACAGCCACTTATGGAATAGCAGGCCTCAAGTATGCTTGCAGCCTTTTAGGTTACAATGGAGGATATGTAAGAAAGCCTTTATTGGAATTAAAAGATGAAGAAAAAGAAAAGATAAAGCAGATACTTATCAAAGCAGAATTGATGTAGTTGTTGAGCCATCGGGGACGGTTCTCGGTGGCTCACCTATTTTTTGGTAATAAGCTGCTGTGAAGTTTTATGAAGGATTTTTGGGACATCAGGTAGAACTTATAAAAAGTATAAATTACAATGCACAAGAATTTCAAGGAGGTACTGTATGGAAAAACTTAAGAAGGCTGATTTTATTTGGCTGGCTGCATTGCTGGTATGGGTGATAATATTAGTATTGCCGGTTTCAAGAGAAATCTTTATGGATTTTACAAAAGCACATCCATATATAGGAGGTTTCATTAAATTTGCAATTTTAGCATCTATGGGGGATTTATTGGGAATAAGATTGCAAAAAGGTGAGTATGTTATTCCGAAGGGATTCATATATAGAGCGGTAATATGGGGTATCATTGGAATGATGGTTGCTCTCGTATTTACTGTGTTTATGGAAGGTGCGGGAGCTGCACAAAGAGCAGGATTGCTTCCTTTTGAAGATGTAGCATTGGCACAGGCTTTCTTTGGTAGTGCCATTATGAATCTAACTTTTGGCCCCATGATGATGGCAATGCACAAATTCACGGACTTATACATTGACAGCATGTACGAAAAAAGCGGTAAAATAACTTTAAGCTATCTTGTAGATAAGGTGGACTGGCATTCGCTGGTGGAATTCAGTTGGGCGAAGACTTGCACTTTCTTCTGGATACCTGCTCATACCATAGTATTTATGCTTCCGTCAGTATACAGGGTATTAATTTCCGCATTCCTTTCTATAGCTCTTGGATTGCTGCTTTCAATAGCAAAACGAAGAAAAACAGCATGAGCCACCGGGGACGGTTCTCTGTGGCTCAATTCACACAGAGAGGAGAATAGTAAATGAAGGTTCGTAAAGCGATAATACCTGCAGCGGGATTAGGCACCAGATTCCTGCCTGCTACAAAGGCTCAGCCTAAGGAGATGCTGCCTATAGTAGATAAGCCTACACTGCAGTTCATAATAGAGGAAGCTGTGGCTTCAGGCATAGAGGAGATATTGATTATAACAGGACGAAATAAAAAGTCCATTGAAGATCATTTTGATAAATCAGTTGAGTTGGAGCTGGAATTGGAAAAGCAGGGCAAATTTGATTTGTTGGAAGAAGTAAGAAAGATTTCCGATATGGTCAACATACATTATATAAGACAGAAAGAGCCAAAAGGATTAGGCCATGCTATATATTGTGCCAAGAGTTTCATCGGTAATGAACCTTTTGCGGTGCTTCTTGGAGATGATATAGTGGATGCTCAGAAGCCTTGCCTGAAGCAGATGCTTGAAGTTTATGAAAAGTATGAAACCACTATTCTGGGAGTACAAGAGGTGCCCAAAAAGGATGTCTCTAAATATGGTATTGTAGATGGAAATAAGATTGAAGATAGAGTGTACAAGGTAAAAGGGCTTGTTGAAAAGCCTTCCATTCAGGAGGCTCCTTCCAATGTGGCCATATTAGGCAGATACATCATTAAACCTGCCATATTCAGCATATTAGAGCATGTCCAGCCGGGCAAGGGAGGAGAGATACAGCTGACAGATGCCTTGCAAATACTGGCTCAAAAGGATGATATGTATGCATATAATTTTGTTGGGAAGAGATATGATGTAGGGGACAAGCAGGGATTTTTGCAAGCCACTGTAGAGTATGCCCTCAAGAGAGATGATTTAAGAGAAGACTTTTTAAACTATCTTATAAAGGTTGTAAATCAAGAAACAAATCAGCATGCGGAAGATGAAGTAGCAACTGATACCATTAAGTAATAAAAAAGCGAAATTGATTAATTGAACTGACACAGTTCATGTGATAATATGGCTTTAAGGTGTATGTATACCTGCAGATTTATTTGAGAAGGTGAGATTTCTATGGATCTGGATATCAGATGGAAACAGAGGTATTCAAATTTTAAGAAAGCCAGCTTGCAGTTGCAGGAGTTCATTGAAAAAGGCAAACTTAATAAATTTGAAGTGCAGGGATTGATACAATGTTTTGAATATACTTTTGAACTGGCATGGAAGACCATGAAGGATTATTTGGAGCAAGAGGGTTTCGATGTAAAAAGTCCCAGAAAAGCAATACAGCTAGCTTTTCAAACAGGGCTTGTTACTGACGGTCATGCGTGGATTGATGCGTTGGAAAAAAGGAATTTGATGGCTCATACATATAATGAGGATATTGCGAAGGAAGCAGAAACCTTAATCAGAGAAAGATATTATAAGATCATTCAGGAACTTTGCTCCAAGTTGGGTGAAATGGCATGAGTTTCGGATTAAGTGAAGCGGATATTGAATACATAGTCGGAGTTATAGCAAAGTATAAAGAGATAAAAAAAGCCGTGATATTTGGATCCAGAGCCAAAGGAAATTACAAAGCAGGTTCAGATATAGATATTGCAATCTATGGTGAAGATATAACCATTGATACCATATCATCTCTACATTCACTATTGGAAGATGAAAGCCCGCTTCCCTACTTATTCGATATAGTTGATTATACGCATTTGGTACATAAGGAACTGAAAGAGCACATTGACAGAGTAGGGATAGTAATATATGAGGGATAGTGAATTGGATATTTTTTATTTGTTTAGAAAAATAGCAACTTGTGACTTAGGAGTATGATTTATGACTAATATATTTGAAGCATTATTCAATTATCTCATAGAAATAACCGATGAATTAGGATATATCGGCGTTATAGTCATTGTAGGGCTTGAATACGCGTGTTTTCCTATGCCAAGTGAGATTGTTCTTCCGTTTGTAGGATTTTTGGCTACTACCGGTAAAATGAGCTTTATAGGGGTTTTGATAGCTTCTACTTTTGCCGGAATATTAGGGTCATTGGTGTGCTATTATATAGGATACTTTGGGGGCAAACCGGTATTGGATAAAATAGGGCAAAAGATTCCCAGTTCCAGAAAGTCCATATTTGCTGCCAAAGAAACCTTTGAAAGATATGATAAGCTATCTGTCATGATTGCAAGGGTACTTCCGTTGGCAAGAACATATATCTCCATACCTGCAGGCATTGCCCGAATGAATATATTTAGGTTTATACTTTATTCTTTCATAGGGATTTTTGCATGGAATACGGTGCTTATCTCTTTGGGATATTATTTGGGAACAAACTGGACTATGGTAGAAAGAATGATGGAAAAATACACTTTATTCGTTGGCGGTCCAATATTGATTCTATTTTTAATATTCATGATATATAAGAGCAAAAAGTAAAACATAAAAACACACAAGAAAATATATTTCCTGCGTTATTGTTGCCTTTTCATCTATAATTTGATATATTATGAATTGAAATTCTGTATTTTTACAAAAGATTTTGAATTTTCGACCTACATTTATTAACAAAAGAGGAGACATTTTGATGAAAATAAGCATAAGAAGCAAAATCATACTGTCCATGCTTATCATAATAGTAATTTCAATTGGGACTATTAGCATTTTGGCTTTCAATAATGCCAGAGACATTGTTTTAGATGAAATCAGGCAGAGCAATTTCAATACTTTACAAAATGCAAACGATTATTTTTTCCGTAAATTTATGGCGGATATGGAATATGTGGTGGAGTTCTGGGCTAAAAATGAAGAAATAGTTAATTATAAACATAAGCCGGGTCAGCCTAAAATGGTTACCTCAATTCCTGATCATTTCCAAAACATTTCAAATCAATGGATGGGTTATGTCAATTCCAGTCCGTATATTGCATGGATTTATTTAGGTTGCCAAGAAGATGGTTCTATTTTTATCACTCCTATTGATGAAACAATGCCCCAGGATTATGACTGCCGCAACAGGGAATGGTATCAAAAGGCAGTTCAAAACAGGAATAAGACCGTTTGGACAGATCCTTATCTGGATGCAGGTGAGATAGGAGGATATGTGGTAACTGTTGCAAGAGCAGTAGAGAAAGACGGCCAATTAGTAGGCGTAGTAGGGTTAGATATCAAATTGTCAAGATTTTCCGACATAGTAAATGAAATAATATATGATGAAAAAGGCACTTTGATGTTGATAAACAGTGAAGGAGAAATTTTTTCCCATCCGGATCCAAGCATGTTGATGACAAATATCAAAGATGATGAAGAATTAAGCAGTCAATTGATTTCCCACAACGGAACCAGTATATTCAATTACAAAGGTGTAGAACATGTGATGAGCTATATGACCATTCCTGAAACAGGGTGGAAGTTAATAGGAATGATGCCTCTTGACGTAAACAAGACGCTTGCTCCTATTACAGCAAGAGCGGTACAAGTAACTTCTGCCAGTGTTGCAGTGACCTTTCTTATAGGTTATCTCCTGTCAAGATTGATTACAAGCCCCTTAGCAAATATTATGGAAGGTATAGACAGCATTTCACAGGGAAAGCTTGATGAACATATACAGATTGAATCCAATGATGAGTTTAAGGTTTTGGGAGAGCAATTTAACAACATGATAGATACCCTGAGAGAATTGATTGAAGAGAGAAACGCAAATGTGAGAGAATTGACCAAGATGAATGAGGAATTGAGACGGAGCTATCTGTCCACAGTACAGTCTTTGGCCAATGCTATAGAAGCCAGCGATAAATATACAAGGGGCCATTGTGAGAGGGTTTGCAACATATCTCTTGCAATAGCAAGAAAGATGGGTTTAAGCCAGAAAGATTTGAATACTCTTGAATTTGCAAGCATATTACACGATATAGGTAAACTAGGTATTCCTTCTATAGTGCTCAATAAAGAGGGAAAACTGACAGCGGAAGAATTTGAAATGATAAAGAAACATCCGATAATAGGATACGAAATATTGTCTGATGTGGATTTTCTGTATGAAAGCAGGAAGATACTTTTACAGCATCACGAGAGGATAGATGGGACGGGATATCCTCATGGTTTAAAAGGAGATGATATAAGTCTTCTTGCAAAGATTATATCCGTTGCCGATGCCTATGATGCCATGACCAGTTCCAGACCTTATAGAAAGGTCCCTCTCAATGAGGAACAGGTAAAAACTGAACTGATAATGGGAAAAGGAACGCAGTTTGATCCGGAAGTTGTAGATAATTTCCTGGAATTACTAAATAAGCAGGCAGAGTAACTTTGCTTGCTTTTTATTTCTGTTATGATAGAATTTGGTTAACAGCATCTGCCATGATAAAAGTGAAGGAGGATATCGAATGAAACCAATCATTGGGTTGACCGTGTCCGGTGAGCGTAAGGGACAGTCCGAGTACAATTCTTTGAATTGTACATATATAAATGCCATATTAGAGGTGGGAGGAGTTCCACTGTTGATTCCTATGGTTGCGGATAGGGATATATTAGCAAGATACATTAACATTGTTGACGGTATAATCTTTACAGGAGGAGGAGATATATCACCGCTATATTACGGGGAAAATCCAATAAAAGAGTTGGGAGAAGTGGATGAGCACAGGGATTCCTACGAAATGGCCCTGTTTATGGAAGCTTATCCTACAGACATGCCTATTCTGGGAATCTGTAGAGGCTGCCAGCTTATAAACGTAGCTTTAGGTGGAACTCTTTATCAGGATATAAATTCTCAGATTGAAGGTTCTTATGGACATCTATCCAAAAGTGACGCAATCAGTCAGGTGTATCATATGATAAGGATAGAGAAAGAAAGCAAACTTTATGATATATTTGGCAATGATACAATAGCTGTAAATTCTTATCATCATCAGGCTGTAAAGGAGCTGGGGGATGGTTTAAAGGCAACGGCTTACTCCTATGACGGGATTATAGAAGCTTATGAATCAGTCAAGAAAGATTATATCATAGGGGTTCAGTGGCATCCTGAAGCTATGGTGCCAAAACGGGCACTATTCACCAAGCTGTTTGAAGATTTTGTGAAGCAATGTGCCACTTGGAGGTGAGCCACCGGGGACGGTTCTCGGTGCCTCACCTTTTTTTGGCAATAAATGAGCCATAGAGAACCGTCCCCGGTGGTTCATTTTTTTGATTCTGTTAGTTAATGACGGAACATTTTGGCAATAACCCCCGTCTAAGTTATTACAATAAGGTTACAAAATGGTTACTTAAAGAATTTTGTGGGGCTTTTAACATAGTATAGATTAGGCAATTATAAAAATTTGAGAAATAGGGGGTTATTAGATTGAGAAAATTATTGGCGTTTGTGCTGATATTTGCCGTTACCTTTTCCACTATAGGCCACATAGACGGCTACGCAGCAAGATTAAGCGATGAAGTGCAGGCATTAGTGGATATAGGCATGCTGGTCGGTGATGGCGGAGGAGTTACGGAAGAATACGTACAGAAGGAGATGGATAGGCTGACAGCAGCAATTTCAATACTGAAGCTGAAGGGTCTCTATGAAGAGGCTT